>JAZDKD010000775.1:0-2423 GCA_043803345.1 Pseudomonadota bacterium | reverse complement strand
AGCCAACCGGCCTGAAACGAAGCTTCAACGGGAACATGAAAAACAGTGGTAAGCGCATAGATTAAGGTCAGGTGCTAGGATTTAGAGCAACGTGAGACTTCATTCTTGGCACTCCATGCCAAATGAAGTCCTCTTTATTATCGCTAACATGTAAAATTTACAGATTATTAACCTTTAAATTCAGTAGGGACACGCCATGGCGTGTCCCTACTATGAATTGGAACAAACAACCCCGGTAAAAGAACAAACGCCCTTGATAATGGAATAAGACACATTTGGCGAGGAGTCCACGATCTTTGCAGTAGAAAAAACGTTCTTGGCTGGGGAATTGGTGTTCTTTGGTGAGGATTAAGCGACCTTGGTTGAAGAATAAACGACCTTGGCCGAAGAACAATTAACCTTAGTCGTAAAGCAAACGACCTGAAAAACCAGGCGACGCTGACTCGCAATTTGGAGGATTATTCACTTCGTTTATGATCCTCATGGGGGGTGCTTAACACAGAAAAAGCCTTGCCATGCGTCGCGATAATTTAGTTATTTTTTTTGTAATAATCGGGAATGCCCATAATTACACTGATTTGTCACCCCTCTTTGCGAAGCAGAGAGGGGCCGGGGGTGAGTTCATGAGATAAGAAGGAGCAAGCTCTTGACGAGTCTAAAAAGAAAAAGCCCTGCCGTTTCACGGCAAGGCTTTTCTTTGTAGAGAAGGAGTTTGAAATATCTAACCTTAATTTGATAAGAGATATCGTTGAAATTATCGAATTGACAATGTCAGCCAACGTTTCTACTCCTTCCGAATAAATTTATTTTCAGGATTGTCTATATTTACTTGATGAACCAACCTTTCAAACACTAACCAGATTCAGTCATAATGAAAAAACAAAAAATTCTTTTAAGTTCACTTGTTTTGAGTGCAAACCTTGTTTTGATGGCCGTAATATCTGTTGTACTCACCTCATGCAGCAACCAGCCAAAAGCGGATCTTATTTCAAGATCGGTATCATTTGATGATGAATGGCGTTTTCGAAAAGATAGTCTGACTGGCGCTGAGAATCCTGATTTCAATGATTCAAACTGGAGGAAACTTGATATACCCCATGACTGGAGTATTGAAGATCTTCCGGGTCAGAATGGTGAGGATATAATCGGACCATTTAGTAAATCTTCCATTGATAAAATGAGTTCCGGATATCTGGTCGGAGGAACAGGCTGGTACAGAAAAAGTTTTTCCGTTAAAGAAGAAGACAAGGACAAAATTGTTTACCTGCAGTTTGACGGTGTATATATGAATTCTGATGTCTGGCTCAACGGGAAACATCTTGAATTTCATCCTTACGGCTATACTCAGTTTTTTTACAATATCACTTCATTCCTCAATCCTGCAGGGAAGCCCAATGTTGTTGCCGTACGCGTCAAAAACGGTGGATTGAATTCACGCTGGTATTCCGGCTCAGGGATAAACCAGCATGTTTGGCTGACAATTGTGAATCCTGTTCATATAGTTGTATCAGGCGGTATATATGTTACAACACCTTCAGTCAATGAGAATTCCGCTGATGTGGAAATTATAACTACACTGATAAATTCTGGCGAAAAGGCTGATAATATAGTTCTGCGTACAGAGTTGTCAGATCCTTCAGGAAAGGTAGTAACAACTTCCACAAGCCAATCGATGGTAATATCTGGACAATCAATTGAGATAAAACAGGAAATCCAGGTTAAAAAGCCATCTCTATGGTCAATCGATCAACCAAACCTATATCAGGCAAAAGTATCTGTACTTATAGATGAAAAAGTAGTTGATGAATTGGCAACTTCCTTTGGAGTCCGTAGTATAAAGATTGATGCCCGGAACGGCTTGACTATTAATGGCAAATCGGTTGATATGATTGGTGGTTGCTATCACCATGATAATGGACCGCTGGGCGCAGCTTCAATAGATCGTGCCGAGGAGCGCAAAATTGAAGTTCTGAAAAAAACCGGCTTTAATGCAATAAGGACAAGCCACAATCCTCCCTCCCCGGCATTGCTTGATGCATGTGACCGTCTGGGAATGTTGGTAATAGATGAAATTTTTGATATGTGGGAAATTCCTAAAAAGGAGCAGGACTACCACCTGAATTTCACAGAATGGTGGCAGAAAGATGTGGAGTCGTGGGTTAAGCGCGACAGGAATCACCCATCAGTTATAATCTGGAGCATCGGGAATGAAATCCGTGAAACTTTTGATACATCTGGATTAAGGATTGCCAGAAATCTGACTGGTGAAATTCGCCGGTTTGATCAGACACGATTTGTCACGGAGGCTTTTAACGATTTTGCAGCAAGAAGAGGTCAGCCAAGCAAATGGCATGAGATTCCTGAACACATGGCCCTCCTGGATCTTGTTGGTTATAACTATATGTATAAGAGGTATGAGGAAG
>JAZDKD010000774.1:0-4750 GCA_043803345.1 Pseudomonadota bacterium | reverse complement strand
CAAAAGGCCAAAAGACCAGTAAGAACTCCAGTGAACGCCCTTGTGTTCATCAGGATGAAATCCGGAAAAACAAAAAGGTCTTTCCTCTCATCAAGAATGTTATTGAAGACGAGCCTTTATCCTGCTGAATTCGGGTTCATTGCTTAATTCTCTGAAAACAGGGTCCCTCGAAATTTTAGTCAGGTTTTTATACCCTCTGTCAATGGCTATATTCAGATTCCTAAAAGCCATTTCTTTATCGTTAACTAATGCGTACATTCCGGCCAGGTTGTAATAGTGAGTCGGATCACCCGGCTCCGCGTCAACTGCTTTGCGCATCCATTTAATGGCCTCAATAGTTCGCC
Organism: Pseudomonadota bacterium; assembly: GCA_043803345.1. Lineage (GTDB taxonomy): Bacteria > Desulfobacterota > Desulfomonilia > Desulfomonilales > Desulfomonilaceae > CAJBEZ01. Next base: position 4,406 of record JAZDKD010000774.1, on the reverse strand, counting down.
CGGACATTGCCAGTGAGAGCGAATAGGGAGGGAACAATATAACTGAATCAGGGTACCTTGTTACCCCGGATCTGATTATATCGTCGGCCTGTTTTAAATTTCCTGTTTCAAGCAACAGCATTGTAAGGTTGGCGTACGCCTCCGGCATTGCTTTGCCTGACGCTATAATCTCCTCGTAAACTTCTCCGGCTTCCTTGCTTTTCCCAGATCTGAAAAGAGCAATGGCGAGGGATAATTTCAGTTCAGGGTCTCCGCTGGAAAGTTTAACGGCCTGCCCAAATTCACTGATAGCCTCAGGGAAATCCATGTCTTCCAGCGCAAATGATCCTAGCATCTTGTGAATTTCAGGATTGTCGACTTCCCTGTTTGCGATCCTTAAGAGAGCCTGTTTTGCTTCCTGTTTCTTGCCCGCCCATCTCAAGGTTTTGGCAAGATTCAAGTCTCGGACCGTAAAAACGGTCTGGTCGAGGAGAGTTAACCCATGAGCCATGATAGATTGGGTATCCTGATCACTCAATAACCTGCAGCTATTAATCAAACCCATTTCATGAATTTGAGCCAGTAGTAATTCCGCCAACGCCTGATGCAATTCAATTGAGGGATGGACATGGTCCAGAAAACTTTCGTTGCCGGGAATACCGGAAATATTTCCCTTTTTTATGGAGTAGGAGTCTACAAAATCGCAAAAGCTTATCAGTTTAACGTCTTTTTCTTTTGCGACTTCCCTAATAACCTGAATTATGGGCTCAGTGGCCCGTAACGGACAAACATCAAGGTCCTTGGCCTTGACAAAGCATGAGCGAGCTTCATCATAACGCTTTTGACCACACAGCGCTTGACCTTTCAGGAAATAGGAGCGCGCGTATAATGGATCCATTGACTCGATCTCGGTGATCTTAGTATGGGCAATGTCGTAATCGCCTCTTTGAATCAATGATTCAACCGCCTCAAGGCTGCTGTCAATATCGGTCTGCTGTGATTGAGTGAGCCTGGAATCGTGCTCTGACTTGAATGGAGAAAAATCCTTGAGATTGGACGGTGGTTCGACCAGAATTAATGGCACACCGTCATTCTTGCACAGGGAAATAATCTTCCTCAGGTTGTACGCAAAATGCTCGACCACTCGCTTGGAAAATTCTTCATCCCGGAAATACAAATCCAGGCCGGCGCTTTTGTCCAGGATCGCTGTTGTCTCCGAATTGAGGACAGTCCTTCCGTCCGACACAGTGGTCGATGAATTTCCTTGGTTGGAGTTGACTGACTTGGGGGAATTCTTTCCTTTTGGCGCCAAAGCCAGTGACACTTCCAAAAGCTTGTAGATGCGCAAATTTGCCAGATTTGACCTGATACGGATGACAATAGGGCCTTGACTGAAGAGGTTCGAATAGCTTCGTCTTTCTAGGAATTCGTTGTGACCGGTATAGACGATCATCAAATCAGGCTTGAACTGAAGAGCTTCTTTCACAAGGGAAACAATTCTGTACGACGCATAAGAAATTCCCCCAAGATTGAGTGTCTCCACCTGTTTGTCCGGGCAAGAAGCCACCAGTAGATCTTGGAGCCATCTTGAAAATGATGTTCGCCCGTGGAATGGATGTCCGTAGGTTGTGGAACCACCGAAGGAAAATATCCTCAGGCTGCCGTTAGGCTTTTTTTCGGAGAAAAAAACTTCGTTGAAATACTTCAATCGACTGGGGGAAGTTGACACTACACCGTCTTTAGTCACAAAAAGGGGCTCAATTCCGGCAAAACCAACGTACGGATCATTCGTATTTGCGGCGGGCGTCCATGCGATTCGAAGGCCCAATTCAACTAGAGCAAGGACAATAAAGGCGGCTAGAATGCCAAGGAAGACATTTTTAATCCACTCCCTAAAACGACTGGCGCCATTCGGGGCGGCTGATTCGGATGATGTCTGAGAATCGACTTTTCCAGACTGATTAACGATTTTCTTTGATACTGAGCGTTTTCTCGTTTTCTGGCGCATTTGGGAATCTTAAAGGCCCTTTCCGACGTTTGTGTTTTGAGAAGCGAATTAGTCGGATAATTGACGTGAGGATCTTTTGCAATTAAAATTACGCATGATTATTTTCTCGAAGTATGGCTAAGGCCTAACAATGATCTCAACAAACCTTGAGAGAGGCGTCATGATGAATAAGACACTTATCTTTGTGTGCTGGGTGTTATTGATAGTTTCCCTCAGTTCCGCAGCAGTCTTTGCGCAGGATCCGGTGAAGTGGTCCGCTCCGGCTGATCAGTACCCTCAGCAATGGAGTCCGGCGCCCGCTCCTCCGGTATACGACCCATACGGCTATTCACAATATGTTTATGGGGCGTACGGCGGAGGATATGGACAGAACCAGGCGTATTCCTATGGCTATGGAATGCCAAACCAGAATTACGGCGCTGGTTATTATTCTGGAAACCCGTACTATTACGGCAGATAAGCCATTCCTTCATTCTGCATGAGGCAATTGGCCCCAGGATTCAATCAATTTTCGGACCTCTGAGACGACATGTTCCGGGCGCACCAGAATCGTTTCCTTTGTCCGGCGGTTTCTTAGCTCTACATTTCCCTGGGACAGGGCCTTTTGGCCTATTGTTATCCTGCAGGGTACGCCGAGTAGATCCGCATCCTTGAATTTTACCCCTGGGCGTTCATCCCTGTCATCCAGCAAGGCCTCTAAACCAGATTTCCAAAGGGCTTCATATATCTCTCCCGCAACTTCATTTATCGGTTCCGACTTAGCCCCCACTGGGGTTATAATGGCCGTGAAAGGCGCTATTGGTGGCGGAAAGATAATACCATCGTCGTCGTGATTCTGCTCGATCGCGGCTGCAAGAACTCTGCTTACACCAATTCCATAACAACCCATTATCATGAATCGCTCCTTGCCTTCCGGGTCCAGGAAGCACGCGTTCATTGCTTTTGAATATTTGTCTCCAAGCTTGAAAATGTGTCCAACTTCAATACCTCGACCTAGACGCAAGGTCCCTGAGCATCTGGGACAAAGATCTCCTTCCGTCGCAGCCCTAAAATCTCCAGATTCATCAACCTTAAAATGATGACGAGGATCCACATTTATCAAGTGCGTTTCAGGCTTGTTTCCTCCGACTACCGCCGATTCGATATTGAAAATTGCCCTGTCGGCAAGAATACGGATATTCTCTAGTCCGATAGGCCCTGAAAAACCCATCGGGCCTCCGGTAACTTGTTCGATCGTGACTGCGTCAGCCATGTCAATATCTGCAACCTTGAGGAAGTTCTTGACCTTAACTTCGTTGAGTTCATGATCACCCCTGAGCAGAACCGCTACTGGGCCATTTTCTGTTTTCAGGATTAAGGTCTTGATTATATCTTCAGCTTTCAATCCCAGGAATTTGGCTATTTGTTCAACTGTGCTTGCGCCCGGAGTGCTGACAGGCTCTGGGGCTTTGGCGGGCGGAGGGAAAGAAACGCTCCGCGTTCCTATCTCGGCTTTCTCCATATTGGCCGCGTAGTCGCAGCTATCACAGGAAACGATAGTGTCTTCACCTGTGGCGGCCAGGACCATAAACTCATGGGAGAAATTTCCTCCAATTGGCCCCGAATCGGCTTCTACCGACCTAAATTCCAGACCGCATCTCGTGAAAATCTTCTGGTAGGCGTCTCTCATCTCAAGGTAGGTTCTTTCGGCCCCGTCTTCTGTTGTGTCAAACGAATAACCATCTTTCATAATGAATTCCCGTCCTCTCATCAGACCAAAACGAGGCCTAATCTCATCACGAAATTTGGTTTGTATCTGATACAGGTTTATGGGGAGGTCCCTGTATGAACGCGCCTCTCTTCTCACCAGATCAGTTATTACTTCTTCGTGAGTGGGACCAAGACAGCATTCTCTGTCATGCCTATCCCTGAATCTCAGTAATTCTTTTCCATAGACTTCCCAGCGCCCCGATTCTTTCCAAAGTTCGGCCGGCTGAACCACGGGAAGATAAACTTCTTGCGCTCCTGCGGCGTTCATTTCCTCCCTGACTATCTGTTCGACTTTCCTCAATGATCGATAGCCCAAAGGCAAGTACGAATATATTCCGGCGGTCAATTTCCTGATCATACCTGCTCTAACCATAAGTTTATGACTGATGACTTCGGCGTCAGCAGGATTTTCCTTGAGCGTAGGGACGAGAAATTTCGACAGTTTCATAAAAAATTCCTTCAACAGGGGATTTAGAATTTGAAAAACACAGGCGCCAGAATGGTCTTGATCCGTGCATTCTGAAGGTTTTTAGCAGAACATACCTAAATAGGCAACGCCGGGGATTCCAACCATGGTTTACGTATACATTTGTGATAGCATAATAAATTATCTCAGAAACAGACCTGTTTGAAAATGACCTTTTGCAAAGTAGACTCAGTCTGGACATCC
>JAZDKD010000773.1:0-4616 GCA_043803345.1 Pseudomonadota bacterium | reverse complement strand
ACTCAATACTTGCCTGAAGTCCTCTTCCAAGATCCCATTCAGTCCTAAACCCAAGTCTTGTCTCAGCAAGGGTAACATCCGCGGAGGAGTGCATCACGTCACCCGAACGCACAGGAGCAAATATCGGTTCTGTGTCCGCGTCTAGAAGACTTTTAAGATTATCCAGCAACTGAAGCAGGGAGACCTGATCTCCTTTTCCAATATTGTAGGACTCTCCGCAGGCTTTAGAAGAAGCTTCCATAGCAAGTAGGTTTGCCCTCACAACATCTTTTACAAAAGTGAAATCTCTACTCTGAAGACCAGTTCCGTAAACTATTGGCGCCTCCCCTGACAGCAGCCTCGTGACAAATCTGGGTATGACCGCGGCATAGTCAGATGTAGGATCTTGCCGTGGTCCATAGACGTTGAAGTATCTTAAGCCTATGGTGTTTAAATCGTAGAGATTTTTGAACAGCTTGCCGTGCTCTTCGTTGATTTTTTTGGTCAGAGCGTATGGACTCAACGGAGTCCCCTCATGACCCTCTTTTTTAGGAAGCTCCTCACTCGATCCATAAACCGACGACGATGACGCAAAAACCACTCTCTCGACATTGTTTTTGTGGGCAGCCCAAAACACGTTTAATGTCCCGTTGGCATTGACATCCTGAGTCGTCAACGGGTCGGCCACTGACCTGGGCACACTGCCGAGGGCCGCCTGGTGGAATATTCCGTCCAAGTTCGTTGTCGCTGAAACAAGGGTTTCAAAGTCTCTGATATCACCCTCTATAAACTGAAAGTCACGGCCAGGGTGAAAACGACCATCGCCCAATTGTTCCAGATTTTCTCTCTTCCCTGTTGCAAAATTATCGAGAACCCGCACTTCGTGGCCATCGAGCAAAAGTTGTTCGACTAGGTGGCTTCCGATAAAACCAGCTCCACCGGTAACCAGGAATTTCTTGTGGGTTGATGATGGCATGAAAACTCCTTAAGGACTTTTAATTGAACAATGACGCTCATAATAAACACAGCCGAACCAGAACCGAAAACTTTTTTCTTCAAACAAAGAAAAACGGAAAGTTACTTCAAAGGCCAGATCTGAGATAATAACGCTTACAGAGGTACAATTGATTTAGATTTATTGTGAAACAACTATTGCGTTTGGTACAATTATGTCTTATAACTCATAATTAGAGGGTACAAAGTTTAATAGACACGCCAACTTTAATAGTTTTTCAGTAAAATATACTGAAAGCAAGGAAATCAAGAACTTCCGGTCCCTTGAAAAGCAGATTTGAATGTGTCATTTTTACTGTAAGGAGCATGGGACAAACTGAGTTTACAAGGTGGCTCAATTTTTTGATCTTATCACAATAGTTTTAATTTGTAGCTGAGGCTCCAACATTTTGAGGTTTAGGGGCCGTAAAACGCGCCTATTATGTGTGGGTAAGCAAAAATGATATATTAGGATTTTTACGGCCCCATTGTATTGTATAAAAATGTAATACCTCATAATTGATGAAGCGCATTTATGCTTAAAATATTAGGCGCCATTCGAACATTCGAGTGTAAGGCTTGGCAAAATGAGGTTCGCTGAAATACAACCTTAGAACTTTTCAGGATCACAATGAGAATAGAGGAAAATTATGTCTGACAAAAAAGACTGTTCACCAGAAGCTACCTGTGAGACTTGCGGGTCTTCGACGAGTTGTGACGCCGCAGCCAAGGCAAAGCACGTTGAAGAGGTTATGAAGAACAAACTTTCTATGATCAAGCACCGACTGGTGGTCATGAGTGGCAAAGGCGGAGTTGGGAAAACAACCGTATCAGTCAATCTGGCAGTAGCGCTGGCGCGCTCGGGAAGAAATGTAGGACTTTTTGACGCTGATGTTCACGGTCCAAACGTGCCAAAAATGTTGGGCATTGATGGAACCGTTCCCGGAATGGGACCGAATGGGCTCATTCCTGTGGTGGCTCAAGAGAATCTTAAGGTCATTTCCATGGCTTTCATGATTGAAAACCCTGACACTCCTGTCGTGTGGAGAGGCCCCATGAAGCATTCGCTTTTTCAGCAGTTCATTTGCGATGTTGATTGGGGGCCACTGGACTATCTAATAGTTGACCTTCCTCCTGGAACTGGAGATGAGCCCTTAAGTATAGCTCAGCTTCTAGGTAAGCCTCTTTGGGCGATAATTGTGACTACCCCACAGGATGTCGCGCTTCTGGATTCGAGAAAATCTGTTGGGTTTGCACGGACATTGGACATGAAAGTGTTGGGCATTGTTGAAAATATGAGTGGTCTAGTTTGCCCGCATTGTGGTGGATCTATTGATCTTTTCAAAACAGGTGGTGGAGTTAAGTCAGCAGCGGAATTCGGTGTGCCGCTTCTTGGAGTAATCCCCATAGATCCGCAAATCGTTATTGCAGGTGATTCCGGTCGTACAGTTGAAAAGGTTTCGCCTGACGGGCATTCAGCGGAATCTTTCCGTGAACTGGGGGAGAAAGTGCATGCCGCTGTCTGGGTTGATCATTCTAACGCGCATACTGGGTCGAGCCAGTAATGTTTAAATCAAATACAAATTTTTACTAGAGGAGTAGATAGATGCCAAAAGAAACTGTTGCAGTCCCGTCAATGAATCCTGGGGGCCTAGACGCCGAGCGGTCTGGGCATTTTGGTCATTGTGACGTGTTTACGCTAGTTCATGTTGAAGATGGCGCAATCCAGGAGATTTCCATCGTAGACAACCCACCTCACGAGCAGGGTGGTTGTTTCGCCCCTGTAAGCATCCTGCATCAAAGTGGGGCAAGCTCTCTCATAGTCGGCGGCATAGGAATGCGCCCATTGATGGGATTCAAGCAGGTGGGAATCGATGTTTATTATGGTCCGGAAGGCGAGACAGTCGGATCGGTGATAGGTCAATTGCTTGAAGGCAAACTACAGATAATTGCCCCTAACCAAGTCTGTGGAGGCGGTGGGGTTTAGTTATCGTTGAGAGGACAAAATGAAAATAGCTGTTACATCTACGGGGAAGACACTTGAATCCCCGATGGACCCTCGCTTCGGCAGGGCGCCTTTCATTCTGATTGTGGATGGTGATTGCAACCTTCTTGAGGTGATTGACAATGCTTCCAATGTAAACGCAATGCGAGGAGCGGGCATCCAGGCGGCAAAAACCATAGCCGACAGAAAAGTTGACATGCTTTTGACCGGTCGCTGCGGGCCTAACGCGTTTAGCACACTGGAAGCCGCCGGGATCAAGGTGGCGACCGAGCAATCCGGTACAGTTCGCGAGGCGGTTGAAAGAGCTAAAAATAACCAGGTTTCAATAGCGGAAAAACCCAACGCTGAAGCTCACTGGTAAGCTTTAAAAGGATTTTTGATTATGATTGTAGCCGTTGCAAGCGGAAAAGGCGGTACGGGTAAAACTACTGTGGCGACCAGTTGGGCGTCAACTCTGGGAACTCGCGCTCAAATACTGGATTGTGACGTTGAAGAACCTAACTGCCATATATTGCTCAAGCCAACCATTCTGACATCGGATGAGATTAGTCTACCGGTACCATCAGTGGACCTTGAAAAATGCTCGTTGTGTGGGAAATGCGGGGAGGTTTGCCAATTTAGCGCAATAGTGCCCATAGGAAAGACTGTAATCTCTTTTCCCGAACTCTGTCACGGATGTGGGGCTTGCTCAATATTATGTCCTGAAGAGGCCATTCACGAAGTCCCTAGAAACTTAGGGGTTATTGAGACGGGCATGGCCGGGCCTGTGGAATTTGTGCAGGGACGAATAAGAATTGGAGAAGCCATGTCCCCTCCACTTATTAGAGCGGTAAAGACCCGAATCAGGAGCGACAGGTTGGCCATTCTTGATGCTCCTCCTGGAGCCTCATGTCCAGTCATAACCACGGTCAAAGGATCGGATTTCGTAATCATGGTAACAGAACCGACGCCCTTTGGTCTTAACGATCTTGAAATAGCCGTTGAGGCCATCCAATCCCTGGGGATTCCTATGGGGGTGGTTATCAACAGATCCGACATAGGCGACTCCAGCGCAAGGGATTTCTGCAATTACAAAGGACTCCCTTTGTTGATGGAAATCCCACATCATCGAAGAATTGCTGAAGGATACGCTCAAGGAGAGCTATTGATCAAATCAATGCCCGAGTATTCCAACAAATTCGAAAAGCTGACGGATGACATAGTAACGATCATTGGTATGCCGTCGAAAGGGTCCAATTAACAAATCGATGAAGGAAGTAACTGTAATTAGCGGCAAGGGAGGCACGGGCAAAACGTCAATTGCGGCCTCTTTCGGATTTCTGGCAAAAAAAGTTGTTTTGGCTGATTGTGACGTGGACGCTGCGGATCTCCACATACTCGCGCAACCGGAAGTGATCCATCAGGAAGACTTTGTGGGAGGCAAAAAGGCGTTTATAGACCACCAAAAGTGCTCAAATTGTGGAATCTGTAAAGAAAATTGCAGATATGGAGCTATTAGTGGGAGTTTTGTCGTCGATCCCACAGCGTGCGAAGGGTGCGCTCTATGCCACTATCTTTGTCCCGAGTCGGCCATCGACATGAAAGAAACACTTAACGGCAAATGGTTCATTTCTAATTCACGATTCGGCCCTATGGTACA
>JAZDKD010000772.1:0-4785 GCA_043803345.1 Pseudomonadota bacterium | reverse complement strand
CGCAAGGCAATATGACCTCCACCCAAATCCTGCGATTAACCCATCACACACATCTGAGAGGAGAGAATCTCTCCTGAATAACTCTCGCCCGTTCGGATTCGTTAAATGCACTTCCACTACTGGAACTGCGCAACACAGGACTGCGTCCCTTATTGCGACACTCGTGTGCGTATATGCCGCCGCGTTCAAAACAATTCCGTCAGATTCATCACCAGCAATCTGTATAAGAGAAACTATTTCACCCTCCAGATTGGACTGACAAAATCTGACCTCAATTCCTAATTCCGTCCCAAGTTGACCGAGTTCCACTTCTATTTCCTTCAGAGTCTTATTTCCGTAAAGCTCGGGTTGCCTCGTTCCAAGTTTGTTCAGGTTAGGCCCATTGATGACATATAATTTCATGCCAATATTCCTTGAAAGGCCCTATTAAAGAGCCATGCGTCAGCAAGCGTTATAGCCGCCATAGATTCCGCGACTGGCGCAACCCTGGGGCATAGGCACGGATCATGCCTACCCTTGACAGAAATTTTACGCGCAGTCCCAGCAGTGTCTAAAGTTTGTTGTTCAAGAGCTATGGATGCCGTAGGTTTAACGGCAAGTCGCATTATTATGCGTTGACCGGTGGATATGCCCCCAAGTATTCCGCCGGCATGGTTAGACCGAAATCCTTCAGGTCCCATTTGATCGTTGTTTTCAGACCCGCGCAATTGTGCCGCATGGAATCCTTCTCCAAATTCAATTCCCTTGACTCCGCCTATGGACAACATGGACGCCGCCAGCATTGCGTCAAGTTTGTCGAAGACAGGATCTCCGAGACCCGGCGGGACGCCATCCGCAATCACTTCAACTATACCTCCAACAGAATCGCGGTGGGCTAACGCCTCAGTGATCTCAGCTTGCATCTTTTCCGCAGTGTCCGGGTCAGCGCATCGCAAGGGATGGTCCTTGGCAAAAATCATGTCTACCTTTTGAGCAATCACACTTCCGATTCCGACAGTGTAAGCAGCCAGATTGACGCCAATCGTTCCAAGGATGACCTTTGCCAGGGCCCCCGCCGCAACCCTTGCTACCGTCTCTCTCCCTGATGAACGACCACCGCCCGGTTGGGGCGAAATTCCGTATTTCTTGAAATAGGTGTAATCCGCATGCCCAGGTCGAAACATATCAGCTATAGAATCATAATCTCTCGACCTCGAATCCGTGTTGCGGACGATCATTGCTATCGGTGATCCCAGGGTGCGCCCACTGCCCAATCCCGAGAGAATCTCCACAGTGTCTAATTCCCGACGCTGCGAAACGAATTTGCCAGTTCCAGGTCTACGTTTATCGAGTTCAGATTGAATTATCCGTTCATTCAATTCCAAACCTGGAGGGACTCCATCTACGATTACGCCAACAGCTGTGCCGTGGGACTCGCCAAAAGTCGCTACCCTGAAGCATCTTCCGTAAACGCTACCCATTTAGCAAACCTCTTGCAGAATTGATTGCCCGAGAGACCTCATCGAACTGAATATCTTCCACGAAAACAGCCGAACCAAGGTTTTCAAGTAAGACAAAACCTATCCTGCCTCCTCGATTCTTCTTGTCATTCAGCATTACGTCCCAGGCGTCATTGGTGTTGGGCAGTTTGAAATTTCCATGAATGAATTTACTAAGTGTCCTCTGGATCCTTGAAGAATCTTTTTTGTCCAAAAGGCCGCGATTTTCGGAGATCGAAACGGCGGCCATCATGCCAACGGCCACCGCCATGCCGTGGCTTATCTTAAAATCATTTAAGCTTTCTATAGCATGCCCGTAAGTGTGACCAAAATTCAGAATGCGCCGAAAGCCTTTCTCTGTAAAATCCTGGCTGACAACCTTTGCTTTTGCCGAAGCGGACAGTTTTACGACCTCGGCCAACAGGATCGCATCACCTTTCAGAAGGTTGTCCAGATCCGTTTCAATAATCTTCGCCAAATCCGGGTTGAGGGTCAATCCGGTCTTATAAGCCTCTACCAGACCATCTGATATACAGGATAAAGGAAGAGTCGACAATGCTCGGAGGTCAAGCAAGACCGACGATGGCGTACTGAAACATCCCACCGAATTCTTGACCTGGTTAAGGTCCACAGCGGCCTTCCCGCCTATCGCAGCGTCTACGCAGCCTACCATCGTTGTTGAAACAAGAATAAACGGGATGCCCCTTTTGTACGTCGACGCTACAAACGCGCAGATATCTGTAACCACGCCGCCTCCGATAGCTATCAGAACGTCTTCCCTACCCAGTTTTTCCTTGAGCATGGACTCATAAAGACGTCTAGCCGTGTTAAGGCTCTTGCTCCGTTCGCCCACCGGCAATCTAACAATTGTGGCTCCGTCCATGAATGGTAAGTAACGGCCAAGTTGCAGTTTAGCCACCGTTCGGTCGGTGACCACAAAACATTTTCGTGATCTAATAAGCTCTGGAAGCTCCTCCGGAGTCCTCCATGAAATGCTGAGGCCATGGCTTGATGAACCCAACTTGATATCTATTGATTCGTTGGCATGAAGCCGCTCACAGATTTCCCAGGCGCAATCACCCGGCAGCTTGCCGGAAACGTCGATTGTGTAATCACAGTCCTCGTACATCGGGGCGCGTCGATTGTAAAGGGCCTCGACTGAATCCCTGTCTTTCCACTTTGGTCTAGACAAATTCGATCCGTTCCCCAAGCGTTGGAAACACTGCTCGATCGGCATATTGAGATGAATGATCTTCCCCGATGAGCGCATAATCGAGCGATTTTGAGGAGATACAGGGACTCCACCTCCTGTTGCGATAACTAGCCTTTGGTCCGAAGCAATCTCTTTCAACAGCTCGGTTTCAGCATTTCTGAAACTCGCTTCCCCAAATTGCTCAAAATACGACTTGATGGATAACCCAGTTTTCGTCGAGATTGTCCGATCCATATCAATCAGTGGGCGTTTCAACAATTTTGAGAGAGCTTTTCCCACTGTGGATTTACCAACTCCCATAAAACCAGTGATGTATATATTACCGTTCATTTAAAAGCCCAGTGGTCGGAGATAGTCGTCTATGGGAAATGTTTCACCTGACCACAAGCTGTAGCTTCTTCTCCCCTGAGCCGCCAGCAGGTAAAGGCCATCGAGGAAACGCGCTTTGTTCAATGTCGCCATATCAGACCAGACGTTGGTGTCTCTTCCATAATTTATATCAATGATCATTTTCAATTTTGGTAATGTTTCCGTTGCCATTTTCATGATGGCAGTCTCTCCTGAAGCTTCCTGAAAACTCGACACGCTCGTGGTGTTTACCAGAAGGTCGATATCATGCGAAATATCGAGTGCGTCTTCAATCGAAACAGCCATTCCGCCGATCCTTTGTGTCAAGACCAGGCATTTTTCGTAAGTGCGGTTAGCTACAAAGACTTTGTGTGAGCCCTGACCAATTAGAGAACTCAAAACAGCCCTTGTAGCGCTGCCTGCGCCCAGAACCAGGATATTTGACCCCTCACTGCAAAAATTGGCAAACTCGAGCAAATCGTTAAATCCACCAACATCCGTATTGTGTCCGATCAGCGTATCGCCGTCAGGAACAATTGTGTTTACAGCTCCTATGTATTCAGCTTCACTGGACAACCCGTCAAGAAAATGAGTGATCGCTTCTTTATGTGGGACAGTTACATTGGCGCCGGCAATTCCGAAGGCCTTGATCCCATTGACAGCTTCCCTCAGATTGCGTTGCTCGACACTGAAAGCCACATACTTTGATTCAGGGGAGCGTTCCGCAAAAATGGAATTGTGCATTGTGGGAGATAGAGACTTGGCCACTCGATTGTCGCCAATCACGCAATATACTTTCATCGTAGTAATTCTCCCAAAATGGTCATGAAATTGGGGAATGAAACTGCAATACAATCAATGCCCTCAATGTCTATCGCTGTGTTGGCAACGATACAGGCAACTGCAAGTGTCATTGCAATTCTGTGGTCGCCAAAACTCTGCAAATTGCAAGCGGGTTTCAAAGAAGTGGGACCATAAATAATGAGGTTGTCGTCTTTGATTTCGAGTCTGGCCCCCATCTTGCCCAGTTCCGAAACTAACGCGGCGACTCGGTCCGATTCCTTGATCCTCAGTTCTCCAATCTGATGAAATACGGAAACTCCCTCGGACTGCGTAGCAATTAAAGCCAGTATAGGAATTTCGTCAATAAGCTGAGGCAGTTCATCTGCAGTAACTTCGCATGCGGAAAGTCTTTGGGAGTAAGCGCACCTGACTGCTCCCCAGGGTTCCGGGCAATCTCCCTGAAAATCAATATCAATTTCAGCACCCATACTGGTCAATTTGTCCAGGAATTTGGAACGGGTGACATTCAGCAACATCCTCTCGGCTGTCAAGTCACTTCCCGGTAAAATAGCTGCGGCGCATAAAAAGAACGCGGCGGAAGAAGGATCACCAGGGACATCAAGGAATTCGGGCAGCTCTATGTTCGATTTCCTTACAACCCATGAGCCATTCTCCCAACAGATCTGACCTCCAAATTGCTTGATCATCAATTCAGTGTGATCGCGACTCCTGACTTGTTCGGTAACCCTGGTCAACCCACCCGCCTGCAGGCCCGCCAGAAGTATTGCGCTTTTCAACTGGGCGCTCGCAACCGGCAGGACGTAGTCAATCCCCTCAAGGTTCCCACCAGTGACTGTTACAGGTGGGGCTCCAATTTCATTACAACAAATTCGCGCCCCCATCTCCACCAATGGTTTTGCAATTCTTTCCATAGGCCGTCTCATCAAGGAATCGTCGCCGGTT
>JAZDKD010000771.1:0-7207 GCA_043803345.1 Pseudomonadota bacterium | reverse complement strand
TGCTGCTCCCGCCCCAAGGGACCAGCTTTACGTATTCTGGATTTTAGGCAGGGTCATTAGTTATCCCATTGACAAGCTGGAATCATATATTTCCGGGAAATTCAACTCTGTCAAACAGCCCAAGCCTATCCCCGCCGCAGCGCCAGGACAGGTCTCCAGTCCTTTTGATTCGCTTCATCGGCGCGAAATTCCGCCAGCGCCCCCAGTTGATCAAAAAAACAACCGCAACAGGTAAAATTGAGAAACTTGATCAGGTGGTAATGTCAGGTTTTCTTCGCTTTGCATTTTGGACATTGTAAAAAAGGTCCGTCGTTTTTTGATACTCTTTCTTCCATTATCAAAGAATCGCAATCAGGGTTAGGACATTCCGATGGTGCCGGTTTGCTCCACATGGAAAAATCGCATTCCGGATATCTGTTACATCCGTAAAACATCCGTCCTCTTTTAGTCCTTTTTTGAATGACATCCCCTTTTCCGCATTTTGGACAAACAACTCCTGTAGACAGAGGGCTGGAACCTTTGCATTCTGGATATCGTGAACACGCAAGAAAAGGACCGGCTTTTCCTTTTCTTAGAACCATGGGCGCTCCACAAGCGCAAACCTGGTCGGTAGGAACCGAAGAGGAATCAAGGGATTTCTCTAAAGACAATTTTTGAGTAAAAGAACATTCCGGATAAGATGAACAACCTAGAAATAGCCCATATCGGCCAGCTCTTATGAGTATGGGGTTACCACACAAAGGGCAGTGCTCCTTGGTCTGGATGCCATCCCTCTTGATGCTTTTCATGCTTTTCTTGGCCTCAACGAAGGCAACGTTGAATGGCTCATAGAATTTTTCGAGGGCGCGTGGCATGGTTTCATTCCCTTCCTCAATCAAATCGAGAGAGGATTCCATTTCAGCCGTGAACTGTGGGTTCACGAGGTCTGGAAAACTCTCCACCAGCAATGAGGCTGTGACCCGTCCAAGAACTGTGGGTTGGAATTTCTTGTCAACTACCTCAACATACTTTCTCTTTTGAATGGTGGTAACTATCTCGGCGTAAGTTGAAGGTCGTCCTATTCCGCGGTCTTCAAGTTCTTTTATCAGTGAAGCCTCATTAAACGCCGGCGGCGGCTGATTGAACCTCTGGTGAGGCAATAACTGTTTGAGCATCAATTGATCGCCCTTCTTCAAGTCCGGGAGCATTGTGCCTGAATTGTCTTTCTCCTCCTGCCCTGTTACCGTATCCTCTTCCGAAGAAACAGCATAGATTCTTGTGAATCCGTCAAACTTCATGACTGAACCGGTTACCCGAAACAACAAGTTGCCCGCTACTATGTTTGCGGTAGTCATGTAATACAAAGCCGGGGAGGCTTGACTTGCCAGGAATCGATTCCAAATGATTGTATACAGATCCTTATGTTGTTTGTCGAGGAAGGGAGACACTCTTTCAATTGTGAATTCCAAGGAAGTTGGCCTTATGGCCTCATGAGCCTCTTGGGCACCCTTCTTGCTCTTGTAGAAGTTGGGTTTTTCAGGAACGTACATAGGCCCGTAATTCTCTAAAAGAAATTTTCTTGCCGCTTCCATGGCCTCGGGGGCTACTCGCGGATCATCGGTTCTCATGTACGTAATGAGTCCAACTGAGCCGTCCTTACCAAGCTCAATTCCTTCATAAAGCTGTTGTGCAATCCGCATCGCTCTGTTAGGGGATATTCGCAGTTTCCTGGAAGCCTCCTGTTGGAGAGTAGAAGTAATAAAAGGGGGCAGCGGCTTTCGATTCCTCTCCTTGCGTTTTACCTCACTGACCGCATATGTTTGTCTGGAGGCGTATTGGGAAATTTCTGCGGCCCTTACAGAATGGGGAATCTCGACTTTATCTCCATCCAATTCGATAAGTTTAGCTTCGAAAGGGGAGGAACCTGATCCTGAAAGTTTAGCGGAAACTGTCCAAAATTCAGTAGGCACGAAAGTTTCTATTTCGAGGTCTCTGTCAACAACTAATCTCAAAGCCACTGATTGGACCCGACCAGCGCTTAAGCCATATTGAACTTTGTCCCAAAGTAACGGGCTTATCTGGTATCCAACTATTCTGTCTAGTATTCTTCGGGTTTGTTGAGCGTTATACCTGTTTTCGTCAAGTTGGGACGGGTTGGCCACCGCCTTTTTTATGGCCTTTTCAGTGAGTTCATTGAAACGTACCCTAAAAACAGATTTTTTAGGTTTCCCGAGTTCCTCGCTCAAGTGCCAGGCAATCGCTTCACCTTCTCTGTCGGGGTCTGTAGCCAGCATTATCCTCGACACCCTTTTTGCGATATTTTTGAGTTCATCAATTACCTTTTCTTTTCCTGGTATGATTTCATAGTAGGGTTTGAATCCGGCTACAACATCCACGCCCAGAACAGGACCTTTCCAACCGACATGAACGCCAGGTTTTTCTCCCGATTTAGTCGCTGTCTGGGGGAGGTCCTTTACATGGCCAATTGATGCTTTCACCTCGAAATCCGGACCCAAATATTTTTTTATCGTTTTAGCTTTCGCTGGTGATTCGACAACCAACAATGTTTTATCCGAAGTTTCTTTCATTCTCTCGCCTACAAAGGAAGCATAAACATTCAATTGAGATATCAATCGTCGGCGCAACGATTCGCCTGCGAACAGGAAAATTGCAGACGAATTGTGATTGCAATCTCTTGCCTCGATCAATTAAAAGCTGTAACGCTTTTACTAATGGCCACCGAAGTGTGCCTAGATCTGCTATTCGTCCAAGAAATGGCAGAATCTAACAAACAGTAAGAACATTTCTCGAACCAGTCTTTGCTTAATCGCAAAAGATTTAAGTGCAATCACCCGAAGTGTCAACTAAATTCATTCTAAGTAGTGGCGTTTACCATATTAATTCCATTGTAAGTCATTGATATCAAACCGACAAAACAACTCTACCTGTTCTTGGAACTTTTAGAATTAGATCATACACGAATTCTCGAAAACATTTTGCCGGGACTTTGTCTTACAAGACCAAGCAATTCCAGTTCAAGCAATGAACCTAATAGCTTCCCGGTTTCGATTTTTATACTCTCGCATATCAGGTCGATTGGTGTTGGGTCGAGATCAAGGAAGTCAAGGATGATTTTGGCTGTTTCGGATATTTCGACCTTGGTGATGGCAATTTCGTCGGAGGAACTGTAGCCTCTCATGGTTACTGTTTGTGGACTTATTAATGAGGGCAAAATATCTTCCGCAGATTCTACCAATCCAGCCCCCTGCTTGATAAGATAATGCGGGCCGCGAGATCTTTCATCGGTTACATTGCCAGGAACGGCGAAGACGTCACGGTTTTGATCCAAAGCGTGAGAAGCGGTAATTAATGAACCGCTTTTCCTGGATGCCTGCACTACAACAACAGCTCTTGATAGTCCTGAAACAATTCTATTTCTTCTGAAGAAATTTGTTTTGAGAGGCGCAGTTCCTGGTCTGAATTCGCTGATAACGGCTCCAGACTCTACAATACGCTCAATAAGACTCTCGTTTTCACGGGGATATGATATGTCCAACCCACATCCGAGAACTGCAATGGTCCTACCTCCGGCCTTGAGCGCTGAGAGATGGCATGTTGTGTCGATTCCTCTCGCCAACCCGCTTACTACGGTGAAATTTGACCGAACGAGATGGCCAGTTATGGATTTTGCCAACTCAACGCCATACCTGGTTGGATTTCTAGTCCCGACCACAGCGACTGCCTCTGTGTCCACGGGTAAAAGCGAACCCCGGACAAACAATAGGGCAGGGGGATCATATATATCTTTCAGGTTTTTAGGATAACCTTCATCCCATCGAGTGAGGACTCTAGCGTTCAATTGTTCAAGAGTTGCGAGATCCCTTTCGATTTCCGTCGATTCAGGCTTGAAGCAGGAGATACTATTTGACAATCGTTCAGAAAGTCCAGTTCTCAGACGAATTGACCGTGCATTAGCTTTGAGGATTTCCCTGGGACAGCCAAAAGCGTCAACGAGTTTCGCAATGGTTAGAGGTCCGACTAACGGGATCCTCTCTAGCGCCAACCAGTCGCGAACATTCGAATTGGATTCAGATTTTGTTTCAGTCACTTGCGAATTCCCCCATTCTTGTTTATGTTGTTTGAGTTTAAATAAGGACTGTTAGTAAAAATCTATGATTTGTAAGTTGGTTGCTTTCTTGGAAATCCAGCAATTGAGCTATTTAATACTCTCAAGAATATTTTCGGCCGAGTTTAAAGAGAATTTAGCCGTGCGAGGCTCGCCCTTGACGGTGACCCTATCCAGGAACCTTTAGAAATTTCGGTTCGACAGCCGACTATTATTCCTAGGACAAGATCTGACCCGACTGAAGTAATTTCGATTTCTCCTAAAATTGTCGGTTGTAAGCCAGGAAGATGTTGCTCCATGTTAAGTTCAGAAAGTGATGCGGGACGGTCCAATATGTTGAAGCGGTCCCCTTCTCTGACGAAATCAAGCTGACTCTTGCAAAATTTTACATATACGAGATCCTTGTGGCTGAAAAATTCTTTCTGGGATAGAGGTGAATCCACAATTTCACCCCATGACCGACTTTTGGCAGGCTCCTGGTTTTCGAATTTGGTCCGTGTGAAGTTTCCTTTACAAATCATGTGACCTCTTGACAAGCGGCTATGACAGTCGAAATCGGTCGAAACCGACGGGAGTTCGTTTTCGGCGAAGAAGTTCATGGAAAGCCGGGGACCATTATCATCTTGAGTCCTGGAGAAATAGTGAAACATTAACCATGAGCTACTAAAAACCACGCAGATGAAAATGAAGGATAACCTACACAAGGATTTCGACCGATTTTGGATCATTTTTCCGGGAATCGGGATATATTTAAGAGATTCAAAAAGTTTTATTGACAATATTACCCGCGTAGCATCTAAATAAATACGAAATGATATGTTAATTTATCAAAGTATTAATTGAATTAAATTGATCAATAACTTGATTATATATATACAAAATAGTTGAGTCAATGTTATTGTTCTGAAAGATGGTGAGACGAGAATTTACAGGAGCTTTAGATCAATGGTTCCTGTCAAGCCAAGAAAAGAAACAATACGCTAACAGGACATTGCAAGTATTAAAGATTCTATGGGTGACAACACTAGGTCTCGAGGCGATACTCGAGAAATGAAATCTTCCATTGAGCATGTGGTGTTCTGTTCCTGGAGTTTTTCTACAACCTCATGAAAACGTCCCCCCAGGGCTCTCAAAGTGTTCGTCTTCTGGGAGATTGTAGCTTCTTGGACGAAATCCACATGAAACAGGGCTAGATATCGGCATTCACCCGAATCGTCGCTAAACAGGGGCAAGACCAACAAACTTTCTTTGCCGCCTTTTCCAGAGCTCCAAACATTTCTACGGAGTCTCAGCGCTGTTCTCTTGCTGCCTCCGGCCGGGTTAGGTTGGTCATACCTAGAAGGTTTGCCTTCAGAGAAACCAAATCGAGCTACGACTTGGATGGGGAACAAATCACCGCTTAACGCTGCTGGTTTTGAAGCGCCCTCAACGCTGTAAAGCATGCCGCCTTTTACATCGTGAATAGTTTGCGCAACGACTTTTAGGACGCGTTTATCCTGTTCTTTTATCCATCCCGGATGAGCGCCGAGAAGTTCAATTGCTTTTAATATGATCGAGGGAGCGGAGTCTTGAGGACGCGAAATTCCCACGGTGACAGTTTTAGCTTGATGTCTTATCGAGTCTATTGGCCTGGTCATTTCTTCTACAGCTTTACTGAGGATCACAATTCCTTCTTTAACAAGAAGTTCTCTGTCTTCAGGGGTTTCTGAGCTCAAAGCCAATTTTCCGGTGTAAAGGGCCATAGCGGCGGCCGTTGAAGCGGGCAAGGAAGCGTTCATGTCACCATCTGCGATCAATTTCAGAGTTGAATCCAGAGCAGTCTGTAGTTGCAAATAATCCCATGACTGTGGATTCTCAAGAAACTTTGTTAGGGTGGAGCGAATGTCTCTCAATGCATTAGCCTGCTCGTCAATTGCTTTGGCTGCGTAAAATCCCCAAAGGTGACCGGCCACTGTGGCTAGAACAAACCCAAGACCACCTCCTGTGTCAGGTAATTGGAGAACACTCTCAGCATGGTCATCAAAGCGTTTTTCTCCTTCGGAGCAAAAAACTAGAGGTTTTCCTGCGTGAGCCTTGAATATGGCTACTTCCTTGGCAGTGTCCTGAACTATTTGGTCAGGAAGATCATTTGCAATCACCAGGGTCAGAGGTTCTGTTGAAAGGTCGATGTGTTTCTTATCTTCAGTGATATCACACGGTATTGATTTGTAGCATAGTTCGCTGAGTTTTATTCGAATTTCGTCGGCGGCTATTTTATTAGGACCGTTACCCACTACAGCCCAATTTCTGCTGGAGGGACCATACAGTTTAGCTAGCCGTTCAATTGATGGTCTGTTTTTGAGGACGGACTGAATCATCCCTGGCAGTTCCTCCAGGGAACAAATCTCCTCGTACAACTGATCATCCGAGAGGTTGCCGAACTCTCTTCCTAAGACAATGGCTGTAAGCTTTCCCGCTGCTATCTGGGAGTAAAACGCTTTTGTCGAAGCCACGGCCATTTCAACATCTCGACCATCGCTTGTGTAAAAATGCGAATTCGATTTTGTCACCAAGGGCGAGTTCCGACGATTTACTATAGCGTGCGCCCATGCGCCACGAGAGCGCGCGATATCTACGGTTCTATTTGTGTCAGTAGTTGTTCCACTTTGGGAAATAGCTATCAGAAGCATGTCGTCGAGAGGCTGATCCGGCAAGAAACCAGACAATTCAGACGCTTTGCAAGCCGTTACAGCCACACCTTTACCCTCGAGGGCTTTTTCTATGAGATGCGCCACCCCTTTGGCGGCAACCGCAGCGGTTCCTTGCCCAATTACGGTGATTCTTCGGACAGGCTTGTGGCTAGAGGCTTTGAGCCTTTCGACCAAAGTGGTGAATGAGCTTGGTCCTGCATCCACAAACTCAATAATATTACCTTTTTTAAAATACTTTCCCTTGATGGTTTTCGATATACTCAAGGGCGCCTCATGAATTTCTTTTTCAAAATAGTATGCAAAATCTCCCCTAAAAATGTCGCGAGAGTGAATATAAATTGGTTCTTTCTTTATGTTGTAGGTTGAGCAATCATCAAGAAAATGAGACTCAAGTCGCCCTACGTCACTAGTT
>JAZDKD010000770.1:0-2120 GCA_043803345.1 Pseudomonadota bacterium | reverse complement strand
CGTGGCTGGTGGATATCAACATCGTCTGGCAGGCCCAAACCATTATCACGGACGACGATCTCTATTTCTGTGTTTTTCGTTTCATAGATGATGACCTGTAATTCACCTTGTCGATCGCCGGGAAAGGCATGTTTAAACACATTGGAAATCAATTCATTCAGAATCAAGCCGCAGGGGATCGCCTTGTTAATATCCACATAAACATCGCCGTCGGTTTGGACGATCAGATCTATTTTCCCTGGATTGATTTTGTACGATTGAAATAAGTCCCGTGACAGGCTTCTCACATAATCGGCCAGATCGACTCTTGCGAAATTCTTTGACCCATAGAGTTTTTCATGGACCAGTGACATGGCTTGGATTCGGCGCTGGCTATCATGGGACATTGCAATCAGTTCTGGATTCTTGCTTGATGACGACTGGAGATCGAGAAGGCCGGATATCACCTGCATGTTGTTCTTCACCCGGTGATGGATTTCCCTGAGGAGGATCTCTTTCTCCCGAAGCGATGCCTGGATCTTCTCCTCCGCCTGCT
The DNA here is from genome assembly GCA_043803345.1 of Pseudomonadota bacterium. Taxonomy (GTDB): domain Bacteria; phylum Desulfobacterota; class Desulfomonilia; order Desulfomonilales; family Desulfomonilaceae; genus CAJBEZ01. The sequence continues at coordinate 1,585 of JAZDKD010000770.1, read as the reverse complement.
TGCGCTCGGCGATTTCGTCGGCTAATTCTTGGTTGGTTCGAAGCTGTTCTCTCACTCGACATTCGATCTCAGTAATATAGTTTAATCTTTTTAAAAGATAGAGGATCAATATAGCTGTCAATAACAACGATCCAGATAGCATGAGCCATGAGTACCAGTAATGTTTTGAATCGAGGAAGAAGGGGGAAGGACTCAACAGAAGTTTCCATTGACGCCCCGCGATTTCAAAATTATTACTCCAGTGAATATCTTTCTGAATTACCTCTTCATCCATTGGTTGCCCTGTCATTCCCGGCGTGCGTGAGGGGCGGGCGTAAAGGAGACGGTTTCCTTTTTCAGCGGATGCATCGTAAAGATATAAATTAATTCCCTCGTCAGGGAAACCTTTCAAGGCTGCTTCTACGACATCACCAAGGCGAAGTACTTCCACAACCAACCCCCTTCGGTATTTGAGACGTGCTTCCAAAGTCTTCAGGGAGACACCTTTCTGATAAAGGGGGAAGAAGATCAAGACCCCAAACTGGTTGCCGGTTTCCTGGACTAACGTGATCCTGTCAGTGGCAGTCAAATCACCGGTCTTGAATGCTTTGTCAATGGCCTGTAAACGTTTCGTTTCGGAAGCGATATTATAACCCAGAGCGGGCTCATTAGTCTTCAGCGGAACTATATAATAAACCACCACATATTCTTGACGCTGTGCAGCATCAACAAGAGCTCCTTTTTCTGTTCTTTCCGTGAACTTGAAATTCTTCCGCCCTTCCTTTCTCGCCAGAGATTCATACATGGCGCGCTCATTGCCCATGACGAGGGGATTCCACGAAAACGCTTGGATGGCTGGGTAGCGGGATAAGGCACTCTCCGCAAAAATAGTAAACTCCCGACGGGTTATTTGCTGTGATTGATTGAAAAAATCTCCTAAGAAGTTTAAAGTTCCTAAGTGCTTGTTGAGCTTATTTTGAATAGCGTTTATGTATCCTCTTGAACGTGATTCGAATTCAATACGTTGATTCGCTTGCTCCCAATTTTTCGAGATCACAAAAAGAGTTAAAGAAACCACAACCCCTATAATAAACGTACATATAATGGGGATGTAACTTCTTCGTAAGGGACTCATATCATTTTCCTTGATTTTATTCTCATTTTGCATTTTGATTCCCCTTATAAGCTGCGCAAGAAGCGTCAGCCTTCCATCTTATAACCAAAAGGCTTTGTATCTTTTGCCCGCTCGATATATTCCCGGTTCGTGTACCCCGCAACTTGCTGCGGGGCAGTTCATTTGATCGGTTGAGCCAGATCACCGATACGGACTACGTTGGTTACTTTATACGGGGGAAAAGAAGAATAGTCTGTGACAGACGTCACAATTAATGAAGCTTATTGGAAAAAGAGCTTTTGAGGAGGATTTTTTTGTTGGCGCGGACCTCGATCTCGCCAGCTTTTACTATTTTATTGAGAAAACGGGTGACCGTTTCTCGCGATGTCGTGGACAGGTGAGCGATATTCTGGTGGGTGATGCCGAGACCGATGATGACGCCTCGAGAATCCCGAACGCCAAATTTCTCTCCGAGTTCCTGTAAAACAACCC
>JAZDKD010000769.1:0-2170 GCA_043803345.1 Pseudomonadota bacterium | reverse complement strand
AAGAATCCCAGATGAATTGAACGAAGAAATAGCATTTAAAATAGGTCGCGCATACGCGACCCTGCTAAAACCAAAAAAGGTTTGTATGGGCAGGGACGTGCGGCTTTCGAGCGAGGCTCTGGCCGTTGCCACAGCCAAAGGCGTCAATGCTCAGGGTTGCGACGTCATTGACATAGGCCTTTGTCCGACAGAAATGGTTTATTTCGCAACTTCTCATCTGAACCTTGATGGCGGAATTATGGTAACGGCAAGCCACAACCCTATGGACTACAACGGCATGAAGCTGGTCAGGGAAAAGTCGAAACCCATTAGTGGGGATTCCGGAATCAAAGATATCGCAAACATGGTGATCAACGACCAATTCGATCCTGAGAGTGAACGTCAGGGTCAGATTAGCCGAGTTGACCTTATGAACGAGTATGTGGACCACCTTATGACTTACGTGGACGTGTCCAAGATGGCTTCGTTGAAGGTTGTGGCTAATTGCGGAAATGGTTGCGCAGGCCCTGTCATAGAGAAAATCCAATCCAGGTTGCCATTAAGGTTTGTTAACGTTTTTCAGAAACCGGATGGTCTTTTCCCAAATGGGATTCCCAATCCTCTTCTACCGGAAAATCGGCAGGTTACCGTGGATGAAGTTTTGAGGAACCATGCGGACTTGGGTATCGCTTGGGATGGGGATGCGGACCGGTGCTTTTTTTTCGATGAAACAGGGGAGTTTCTCGAAGGATATTATCTAGTTGGTTTTCTGGCTCAGGAATTCCTCAAGGTTAATTCCGGCGCTAGAATTGTTCATGATCCCAGGCTGATATGGAACACCGTTGAGATAGTTGAACAAAACGGAGGCACAGCGGTTATGAGCAAAGCCGGACATGCCTTCATCAAAGAAAGAATGCGTCTCGAAGATGCAGTCTACGGTGGAGAAATGTCAGCGCATCATTATTTCCGTGACTTCGCCTACTGCGATAGTGGAATGATCCCGTGGCTTGTGCTTGCACAGGCGGTGAGCTCAGCAGGAAAACCTCTTTCCGAACTAGTTAGATCAAGGATGGAAAGGTATCCGGTGAGCGGGGAAATAAACAGAACTGTGTCTGACCCTCATAGTGTCATCACCAAAATGGAGTCACATTTTAAGGGCGCCGAAATTGCCATAGACCACATTGATGGTTTGAGCATGGAATTTTCAAATTGGAGGTTCAATTTGAGACCTTCCAACACAGAACCGGTCATAAGACTTAATCTGGAAACAAGAAACGACAAGGCGTTACTGGAAAAAAAGACCCTCGAATTGCTATCACTAATCGAAAGTTTCCAGTAGGATTTGGGAGACATGTCCTCATGAGTAAAAACCCTTTTGGGGACATGTCCTTGAAAAATTGCGGCAAGTCACAGACTGGCGTTTGAGAAGCTCAGACCGATTAAGAAATTGCAAGCCCGTGTCTGCAGTCGGTGGAAAGTTGGCAAAAAGCCTGACTTTGATTTTCTGTTTTTCAAATAGCGATCAAGCGGCGGTCAAAACGTAACTTAGTCGGCCATCTTCAAGATTTACAACATTCAGTTTCATCTTCATCCCGGGCTTTATAAGATCTTTTGAAATTGACTTGTCTAGCCTTCCGAATACCTTAGAGCCATCTTTGAATTCCGCTACGCCCAGAATGTAAGGAACGTCCTTTTCAAAACCGGCTGGGGCGTACATTGCTTCGGTGTACGTCAATAAATTGCCATTCCCCAAGATTTCAAACCAATCCATGTCCGCACTCAAACAAATCTTGCAGTCACTGCGCGGCGGGAAAAATTTTGCGCCGCAGTCCTTGCAGATTGTGCCACACACTTTTCCTTCTTTGAGAAAATCCACGAACTTTTCAGTCTTGGTTGTGGCAGTAAAGCTCACAACACCAAATTGTTCAAAGCCCATCTGGTCCTCCGATATTAGCAATACGATAAATTTACAATATTGGTCATTAGCTGGTCACATCCAGTGACGCTGAATCACTTTCAACCCGGACCGAATCTTCTGGCAAATTCGACTGACCATTTAGAACGACTTGATTTTTCGGGCCCGGACAAAAAGGTCCTACACTTCTCTTCAGGCTCAGTCTCAACCCCTGTAGTTACGGATTCTTTCTCATTGCAACGTTCTTCAGTGTCTTTTGTTTCGAATTTAGAATTC
>JAZDKD010000768.1:0-13296 GCA_043803345.1 Pseudomonadota bacterium | reverse complement strand
CCCCAGTATTTATTATTCTATTTTTTGCCTGGATGTTTGAGTGTCTCCAGGACAACATAGGGCGCTGTTGGCCGATGTGTCAGGAAAAACCTGAAAAGATGACGAGCCATTGTTGTAACGAATATTACCAGTATTCCACACGCTGTTACCGCAAGAGCTATGAGTACAAGATCCTGGAATCCTATTTCCGCTTTTAGGATTATCCCGAGCGTGTATCTTAGGAAAATTCCCATTCCTGTGACGGCCATCAAGAAAAACGAACCTACAATAAGCGTGAAAAGCTTCGGGTTGAACCCACGTAACATGGTCAGGGAAAGTTCAGTCATTTTTATCACGTTGTAGTTTGACTTTTTCATCAACCGCGGCGCATGTTTGATTCCAACCCTGCCATAGATCGCGTTGTTGAGGCTCAGTAATACGTCAAGCGACACAAAAGGTCCGTGAATAATCCCGAAACCATCTCGTAAGTTTGTTCGAAATGCCCTGAAAGCTGACAGACTTGGGCTCCTGTCGATAAAAAAGAGGTTCTCCCCCACAAACCTGGCCAGAGTCGCCCAGAATCTTTTTGGAGTCTTGTGTCTTGAAACAACCGGCACACCGTAAACCAGATCGTAACCTTGGTCCAATTTTCTTGTTAGCTTAGATATTTCCTCAGGTGGATGCTGTAAATCGTCGTCGATAGTGACGCATGTTTCAAATTGGGCCAGAAAAATTCCACATACCAGAGCATTATGTTGACCAAAATTTCGAGAGAGACGCACCCCGGTCACCCAGTCGTATCGTGACACAAGCGTCCGAATTACTTCCCATGTCTTGTCTTTGCTCCCGTCATTTACGAGGATCAACTCGAAGTTCAGGCCCGTGATCACAAAAGTCTCGCATATTCTCTCTGTCAAAACAGCCAAAGTCCCTGAGCTGTTGAATGCGGGAACGACAATTGAAATCCCCCTCATAAATCCAAAATCCTTTTAAAGTGAATTACCGGTGAAATTTTCCGGAGCTTGAGAAGATGACGGTTCAGGTTTTCGCCGGTGGCTGAAAAACTGACAAATCGTGAAAGCTTCTTGCCTCAATATCTAATATAATGGTTCAAATAAATCAACTAAAAAATTATTATTACTTAACTAAAACTATAGACACTTTTGCAGGGCCATGTACGCCTATTGTGAGCGTTAACTCTATGTCAGCTGTTCTACTTGGTCCGGTGATAAAAGTAATGTTTGACGGAGGAGCGACGCCTATTTCGTTAAAGAAGTCATCAAGAGTCGGAAAAATATTGTCGGCTGACAGTATGGCTATATGGCTCGCAGGCAGCAGGCTAGCCTGTACAGATCGATCATTAGCGCTTGTCACTACAATGGAGCCGGTTTCCGCGATTCCAGCCACGACCTCTTCAACTGTCGAGGTAGCATTCATAAAGGTTTCGACTTGACGCGTCGGGTCAATCTGAGCGCCTTTCTCAAGTTCAGTCCTGTTGGGGCAATAGATGGCGGTTTCATTATCAAGTATCTTGTCAAGGACTTGATTCATTTCACTCATATTGGCGACGGTAAAAATCTCAGCGGCAGACCTGGAGGCATTTTCCAAAAAAATTCGAATCACTTCTTCGCTTTTCACGACATTCTCCGTCTAAAGGTTCTTTTCACCGGTTTAGGCAATCGGTTGAAGGTCACAGGCGAAACAAAACCACCAAGAGACCAAAAGAATCGCGAGACCTTTTGAGCAGTCTGGAATAGGCGAGATTGCATCGTTGCTATTGAAAAACCGGTCATGCCTAATGATTCTTTGTAATCGCCGTAGCCAAGATCTATTTTGAGTTCCCTGAGTTCGTACAGCATTTTGACAAGAGGAACTTTTACGGGACAGACATCTGAGCAGGCTCCGCAAAGCGTTGTGGCGTCCAGTAAAGGGTGAGAAGCTTCGAGGCCTTCAAGCAGGCAGGTCAACACAATACCCATAGGGCCGGGGTAAGTGGACTCGTAAGCATGTCCGCCGACCACACCGTATACTGGGCAGACGTTCATGCAAGCTCCGCATCTGACGCATTTCAGAATTTCCCGGAATGGTCCGGTGGCAATTTCTGATCTACAATTATCGAGCAAAATTACATGGAGTCGCCTGACTGCGGATTTTAATCCAGGCAAATGGTCTCCTGAAATTATGGAGAAATAACTTGAAAGAGTCTGACCTGTGGCCGATCTCGGCAACAGTCTCATGAAAAGAGGCAAGTCCTTGATTGATGGGAGAGCTTTTTCAATAGAGGTTACAACTATAAGTAGAGGAGGCAGGGTCGTTACCATCCGACCATTGCCTTCATTGGTGAATAGCACGACGCTTCCAGTGTCGGCCGTAAAGAAATTGGCTCCGCAAATACCTGCGTCGGCTTTAATAAATTCTGGTCTGAGAATTTTTCGCGCAGTGTCAGTCAACACACTGGGATCATCACTGAAATCGCAGCCCAGTTTGTCGCAAAAGAGTCTACCGACCTCGTCACGTGTCTTGTGAAGCGCGGGAGCCAAAATATGCGAAGGGGTTTCTCCAGCAATCTGGACGATATATTCACCAAGGTCGGTTTCAACGACTTGAAAACCTAGATCACCCAGATATTTGTTTAAATGAATCTCCTCCGTGACCATTGATTTGGCCTTGACCACGTTTCTTACGCCATGATCATGAAGTATATCGCCAACCAGCGTTCGCGCATGCGCCGCGTCCTTTGCCCTTTGAACAATTGCTCCCCGGCGAGTGGCGTTGGCCGCAAACTGATCAACATACCCGGACAGGTTTTCAATTACTTTAATCTTAAGATCGGACGCCTCTTCACGCCATTGTTCGAAGGGAACCCCCTGAATGCCGCTTAATCTCTTTTCTTTAAATGCTTCTGTAGCGCGTTTAATGGCAAGACGTAAAGATTTATTCAATAAAGCGTCCTGAGAGTTTTGCCTAAAATTGATCGCGCTACTGTTAGATTTTTTCATAGCGCCTCCGCTAAAACTACTGCGAGGTGTTTGACTTCAAAACTCTTATTTCGTCGTTTCGCTGCGTCCATAATGTTCATCAGGCATCCATGGTCGCATCCTGTAACGATATTGGCGTTTGTTTCCAATATGGAGTTAACCTTGTCATCGGCCAGCGCCATTGAAATTTCCGGCAGTTTACCCATGAATACGCCTCCAAAACCGCAGCATCGGTCGGCATTCCGCATTGGTATAAATTCCGCTCCGTGTATAGAGTTGATTAAAGCTGGGGGTTCGCTTCCGACGCCCAGTTCCCGTGTTAGCTGACACGAAGCGTGATAGGTTATTTTACCGCGACCGTTTGGAAATCCCGTTTCGTGAGCTTTTACGAAGTGAAATAAAAACTGGGACAACTCAAAAGTCCTTTGAGCTATCGCCTCAGCTTTTCGAAACATTTGTGGATCATCCTTGAACAGTTCCGGATAATGGTTTTTAACCATGGATGCGCATGAACCCGACGGAATGACAATCGGGTCGGTCCCACCAAAAACTGAAATAAAATGAGCCGCCGATCTCCTGGCCTCTTTGCTATAACCAGCGCTGTTAGGAGGTTTACCACAACAGGTTTGATCTTGGGGGTAAACAATGTCCACTCCGAAATGTCGGAGAAGTTTGACCACAGCCTCTCCGGTTTCAGGAAAAAATGTGTCAACCAGACACGTTGCAAATAGTTGGACCCTCATTCTGACTCCTAAGTTACTGACGCCGTATTGTTGTCCCGTTGAATCAAAACAGGCTTAATGCAATCCCGGCTTTCGTTCCGGGGGTTGTTAACCATAGCGCTTACAGGCGTGATTTTGAACAAACCCTCACTTGGAAGGTCGAAAATACCCTTGAGTTTTTGCGCCTCGGTTTCGCTGGCATCCAGCCACATTGCATGGTCGGACTTATCTAATATCACGGGCATTCTATCATGAATTGACTTGATCGAATTGGCGCTTCTTTTTGTTAAAATGGCGCAGGTCTTGATAATCTTTCCATTCGGCGTTTTCCATTCATCATAGATTCCGGCAAATGCGAAAAGCTTAAAACCTTCAAAATGTATCAAATACGCCTGACGCTTTCCATGCTGAGGTTTCTTCCATTCATAAAAACCATTGGAGGGTATTAGTATTCGCCTTTTCCTGAAACTATAACGGAAGGCCGGTTTCGACATAATGGTCTCGCAACGTGCATTGATTAGCGCTGCGGAGCTTGACAGGTTTTTCGTCCAGGAAGGAATTAGCCCCCATTTCAGAAGAATTGGCTCCATTTTACTGGGACTTTTCTCATTGTCAATTCTTACGGCAAACAATTCCTGGGAGGGCGAAATATTGTAACGGGGCTCAACGTGAACTACCGTGTTCAATTCGAACTCCTGGGCTATTTCTCTGGCCGAGCTAAACAGTACGTACCTACCGCACAACCTTATTTCTCCTCCAATCTGGCAAGAACTTGGTCATATGCGGACTTTTCGAGGTATTCGTATGACGAGATCCCCTGAAGCGTCCCTGATTTAATCATCTCAATGATGACACCAACGGTGGTAAGTTTGTCGTATTTCCAGGGCGTTACAGAAGAAGAGAACCTTTCTATCAGGAAAGACAGAGCTTCTTTTATTGGGCTATGATCGAATTGGGAGAGTGATTCGATCTCTATTTCGTAATGGTGTAACCGTCGGGGTCCGACAGTGAACAAAACCGAGTCAATCGCCATTTCCGCAACAGGATTTGGGTTGCCCTTGGCGAATACTTTTCGGGTTATCCTGGTGGTCTGTCTCCTTTGAATTACATAGAATCCGCCAGTTTGAAGAAATTTCTCGGGATTCAAGAAGTCCCCTGCTGGAGAAAAGTTGACGGATATCTTTAAGTTCTCAAGAAATGAGCTAATTTTTTGTGGCGAATCAAAATCCCAATCAATTTCATGTTCTGGACGTTCCAATGCGCCTTCTTCTGTTCCCAGAGCGGGGCCTTTAAAAGCCATTATTTCTTTATCATGGTAACGTCTCGAACGGACAGCCCACTTCACGCCCGACAGGACACCGCCCGGCAGGTCAAAGTATGTGTCCTCAAAGACATCTTCACAAATAGGGCCCAACTTAAGATCAGAAATGCTGTCAAGTGTTGAAATTTCCTTAATTACTCCGGGGTAATTTGCAAAAATAATCAGTTTGGCCTCAATTTCCTTCGGAACAGATGGCTCGAATTTTTTTTCAAGATTCAGGAGGGCCTTCTTGATCTTAACACCTGAACTATACCCCCCTAATGAACCATTTGAATTTATGACTCTATGACACGGAACCAATATAGGTATAGGGTTTTTGCCATTTGCGGAACCAACAGCGCGAGTAGCTTTTGGATGCCCGATATTTTGCGCTATTTGAGAATACGATCTAGTTTCACCGGCGGGAATTTTCAGCAGTTCGTTCCATACTTGTACCTGAAATGGGGTTCCACGGGTGAAGTGTAATGGTGTTGCGAAGCTCAGTGACCTTGAGGAAAAGTAGTCGTCAAGTTCTGACGCACAAGCTTCCAAAATTGGATGAGATGATGGTCGCTGTGGAGCCTCAGGGCGTTCTACAAAAGAAATATCATTTACTCCGTAATCGTCAGCTTTAATCTCCAGCCATCCTACAATAGGATTAAAGTATGCGATTTTAACTTCGACAGACTGCATTGCTAACCCTTTGATATTACATATGCGAATAAATTTTCGTTTCCTCGAAACAAATCGGTATTACAAGTTTACGAAGTCAGTATAATTTTAGGAAGTCAGTTTTTCAAATTATACAGTCTGATCAACTGAAACTAGGTTTAACTTTAAAAGCACACTCAAAAAACACCGGTTGCGAGAAAATGTCAAATGTGTAATATAATAGAAAAAGAATCGGAAATTATCCGAAAAGAGGAGGCGGTAGAGTTCTGGTGGGCTCCGCGGTCTTCAAAACCGTAAGCAGGGCGCTAATAACGTTCTGGGTGGGTTCGATTCCCATGCGCCTCCGCCAATTCCATTTTGGACAGTCCTTTCAGAGATTTGTGCCTTGTCCCCGGGCCGTAGCAATCCCCACAAACTCAGAATGACTTTGAACAGAAAGATGATAGTGAAACCTGTTTTCTTTACCAGTGGTGTTTAATGAAAATTACAAGCGCTGATTTTATTCGTGGCGCTGAGGGCCGTAAAGACTATCCTGCGGGAGATTTGCCGGAGATTGCTTTTGCAGGGAGATCCAACGTCGGAAAATCATCAATGATAAACACACTGTTGGGGAGAAAGAATCTTGTAAGGACATCAAAATCTCCTGGTCTTACCAGGAAGATAAATTTCTTTTTGATTAACGGCTCGATTATGTTTGTTGATTTGCCTGGTTACGGTTATGCTTCGGTCCCAATGGAAGTTCGTCGTTCGTGGGCCCCTATGGTAAACGCATATTTGAATGAAAGAACCCAATTATCCGGTGTCGTTGTGATAGTGGATTCGAGACGTGAACCAACACCACTGGACGAGGAACTCATTGAGTTTCTTCAGTTCAGAAATATCCCCTTTGTCGTGGCCTTTTCTAAGGCGGATAAGTTGGGACAAGCTGAGCAAGCCACTATGAAACGTACCATGCTTGGAAAATGGGGATCTGCAATATCCATGGAATTTTTTTCAGCCGTTTCGGGGTTAGGGAAGAAACTCATATGGAGAAAACTTTTTGAATTTGAAAAAGATTGGCGGGCCAGATCCGACACGAAAATCAAAAACATTGGAATTCATGCTGAACAGCGGTAGTGCCGCATAATGATAGAGGAAGAATTCATCAAGAAAAAATGACCAAAAAAATGCTAATTAATTCAAGCCACCCTGAAGAATGTAGGGTGGCGGTAGTAGTTGACGGTGAGCTTGATGAGCTTGACGTCAAAGGTGGCCCTAAAGAGTCCACTGTAGGCAACATATACAAGGGTGTCATAACCCGTGTCGAACCGTCGCTTCAGGCGGTTTTTGTGAGTTACGGCACATCAAAAAACGGATTTCTGTCAATCAACGACGTTCATCCCTCTTATTTTCCCGAATCCTTCCACACGTCCAAACGGAGACCCAGAATTCAGGACGTCTTCAAAAAAGATGACCATGTTGTGACGCAGGTAGTAAAAGAGGAGAGGGGAAATAAAGGGGCAGCCCTGACCACCAATATTTCACTCGCCGGAAGATATCTGGTCTTGATGCCGGGGGCTGACTTATACGGAGTCTCGAGGAAAATAGAAGAGGAAGCTGAAAGAAGAGAACTCAAGGAAATTCTCAAACAATTGGCCCCTCCAGAAAATATGGGGTTCATTATAAGGACTGCAGGGCTGGGGAGAAACAAGACTGAGCTGTCGAGAGACCTGAATTACCTCTTGCGACTTTGGAAGACCATAGAAAAGAGTATGGCTACCGAACCGGCTCCTTGTATTTTGCATAAGGAACATGACCTGGTAGTGCGTGCTATACGAGAGCATTTCTCCAATGACATAACCGAAATTCTAGTAGACGATCAGGAAGTATATAAGAAGGCCAGCGGTTTTTTCAGACAGGTTATGCCCAAGTACGAGAAACTTGTAAAACACTATCAGGAAAAACGCCCACTTTTCAACAAATACCAACTCGAAGAGCAGATTGAAAAGGTATATAGCCGTAAAATAAGATTAAAATCAGGTGGATACATTATAATAGAGTCAACTGAGGCTATGGTCACAATTGATGTCAACTCAGGCAAAGCCACGCGCGAAAAGGAAGTTGAAGACACAGCATACATGGTAAACATGGAGGCCGCCACAGAAATAGCTCGTCAACTTCGATTAAGAGACTTGGGTGGAATCATAGTCATTGATTTCATCGACATGATAAACAAGAAGCACATTCAGGACGTTGAAAGAAACCTTAAAGCGGCAATGAAGAGAGACCGAGCAAGAACTAAAATTGTTAGAATGTCGGTTCTTGGGTTACTCGAACTCTCAAGACAACGGTTGAGACCTTCTCTGGGTGAAGGGGAGTTCCATGATTGTCCTCTTTGTGAAGGAACCGGACGTCTCAGAGCTCCAGAAACAACTTCCCTGTACGCGTTCAGGAAAATTAAGGCAATCCTAGCTAAGGGTGATATCAAGGAAGTCAGAGCCACGGTGCCATCGCAGGTAGCGGATCACCTGCTCAACTTCATGAGAGCTGAACTGTATACGCTCGAATCTCAACATGGAACCAGGATTGTAATTCTGGGAAAGGGCAATCTCCCGGATAGCCAAATGACCGTTGAATCAGTGAAGGAGGATGAGGCTCACGCTACCGCCACAACCCGGGTAATTGAATTGCTCGAGTCGCCCATTGAAAACGCAGAACCAGTTGAGGAGCAACAGCCAGTTGTTCAAGAGACAGTAGCTGACGCTGACCCCGAAGAAACCGAGACAAAGCCTCCTAAAAAGAGGCGTAGGAGTCGGAAAAAAACTAAGCCAGCCGAGGAAAAAGTATCGTTATTGGAAGAAATAGACCAACCCGTACAGCAAAACCATAACGACCAAATCAGACAAACTGGTGAGATTGGCCTGGAACTTGAGCCAAATCCCTCGTCCGACAAAGAGACTAGTTCAACGGAAGTTATCGAAAGAGAATCAGATGCTCACGGTCAAGAATCGAAAGAAGAACCAATACTTACCAAGGAGATGCCTCGCAGAAAAGCTACTCTTCAGGACTATCTGCCTTTTTCATGAAATTGTTAAGCAGAATCACAATTTGTGAAACAGAAACTACCCGAGAATATCCGCCAAGGCCCCTAATCGGAGTTGGGGCCATAATAATCAAAGGACTGGCTGTTGTTTTGGTCCGCCGCGCTAAGGAGCCTTCCAAGGGGGAATGGAGCATTCCCGGCGGATTGGTGAAAGTGGGCGAAACACTCACAGACGCTGTAAGAAGGGAAGCGTTTGAAGAGACCAGATTGACTGTGAGGCCGGGGCCAATGATTAAATTAGTGGAACGCATCTTTTCGGATTTTAACAAAAGAGTGAAATATCATTATATTATAGCAGATTACCGATGTTCCGTGATTAATGGTGAATTGATTGCCGGTAGTGACGCGTCTGAAGCCTGTTGGGCTCATAAAGAGAGTCTCCAGGATTATGGCTTGGCCGATGTAGCGCTGGAAATTATAGACCAAGCCTTTGAATCATGTTGCGGCTGATCCTTAGTGAGACATCGTTCCGTTTGTGAGGAAATTAGTGCTGGAAATAACTGACATGCTTGACCCCACGTCGGAAATGCTGGCGTTGTCAACGAGGGGAGATACCAAAAATGTTTTAGTTTGCCTGATAGAACTTTCCGGCCCATTACACCGTGAAACCGCCCTGGAGGCTGCTCGAAAAGCAGTGGAGAAATTCCCGCAGTTAACTCGAAAGATTAGGGAAGTCAGGTCGAAATGTTTTCATTATTTGGTCTGGGATAGAAGAGAGACACTGAGTGTTCCTGTTTTTTCCCATGAAATGCCGATGTCCGATGCTTCGGAACCAATGCTCGACCAAATCCTCAAAGTCTTGCAGGATCGCCTTGACCGTGAGTGGAATCTCTTTGAGGAGCCTCCCGCCGAGTTTCACTTGATTAAAATTTCGCCAAAGCATCATGTGGCGGGGTGGTTGATGCATCATGTGGCGGGAGACGCCGCCACAGGCACGGATGTTGGTCAACAGACCCTCTTTGAATATCATAAACTTCGAACAGGGGAGACTCCGAACTGGTTGCAAGAGTATTATTCGATTTCCGGTTCCAGGAAGAGAAGAGTAACGCCAAAAAAACTCACTGTTCGGAATCTGCTGAAAGATGTTCAGCAGACATTTGAAAATTTATTCCTAAGGGCTTCTCTGCCATTAGGGTCGGGTTTGAAGCAGGATGCTTCGCAACATCATATCAAGAGAATCCTGACAGAAGAAGAAACAGAACTTTTATACAAGGCTGGAAACAATCATGGGGTTTCTTTCGTCGACCGTCTAGTAGTAAGCGCCAACGATTCCATTGACGAATGGAACCAGAAACGCGGATCAACACCCGGATTACTTACAACCTCTATGACTGTCAACATGAGAGGACGTTTCCTGGAAAATGATTCCATGAACTCAAGTTCTTTGATCTTTTTCAAGTCATTTCCTTCGGATCGTCAAGATACTAAGACATTTCTGAGGAAAGTAACACTGACAAGGATAAGGCACTTTAGAAATCAGACGGACCTAAAACTATCCAAGAATATAAAAATGATGAATGATTTGTTTCGCATCTTTCCGTTTCGCATACGCCGGAGGATAATCAGTCACCTCGTAAACAGGCATCAGTTTTCTATCGCCACCACCGTTCTTGGGGTAGTCTGGCCAAAGATTCAGAACGGCCGGCCCACCGTCGAGTCAGCTCTCACCAGGATAGGAGATTTAGACGTCCTGGAAGTCTTCGGGGCGCCTCACAAGATGCTTTCCAAGACACCAATATTACTGATTATTTATGTTTACAGGAATAAACTAAACGTGGTTCTTACTTCTTTAGCCGGTTTATTCACGAAGCAGGAAAGTGAACATTTTCTCGATCTGATTATGAAAAACTTGATGGCCTCTCAAAAGTTTCAGATTCATTAACGGTCTGAAATGCTCCGAAACCAGACACAACAACGCCTGAAATCTCCAATTGTGAGGGGTCAAGCCGTTTCGGTTGATAACGCGTGTAAGAATATGTAGTGCCTCTCCATTGTAGAGCGTCCCTGAAAAGTATCTTTTTTAGCATAACAAGAAATATCCAGACCAGCATAAGGTTCCCGAGTATTATATACACTGAATATTTCCTGGGCGCCCCCAATTGATCCGGGAATAAGCATGGTGTCAACACCATCTGCGCGCCACAAACCAAAGGAAGAACAAACCAGAAGTTTGGCCATAGCTCCATGGCAGGCTTGGCAAAGAGATAAACAGCAAGGACAAATGATGGTAGACTCACCAATATGTGCATGGCTAGATATCTGAGGACGGTTGAAATTTTATAATTCATGGCGGCGCAAAGGATTCTCGTCCAGCCGTGAACGATTTGACTAAAATCTGAATACATCCTTGTGCTCAAGAGATTTCTACCGTTGGCGAACAACAATCCCATTCCTGCGGCTTTGATCCTTTTACCTATTCCAATGTCTTCGACTGCAAGGTCTTTCACATTGCAGTGCCCGCCTATCTTTTCATATGCAAAGCGGCTAATGATAAAAAACATGCCATTCGCTGTAGCGACAGGACTATTAGGGTTATTCACTTTCGCCAGTGGAAATATTATTGCCGCCATGGCTGCAAAAGTCGGAACAAGAGCTTTTTCCCAGAATGTTTCGAGTTGGAATTTTGGCGTTAGCGTCACCAGGTTTATTTTTCGTTTCAATGCCTCATCCAGGCACTGCCTCAAAGCTGACATGTGAAGACGACTATCTGCGTCAAGAAATGCCAGCCAATCCCCTGACGAATGTTGAACCCCTTCATGAAGAGCGTTACATTTGCCTGTCCATCCAGATGGTCTGTCGTTGATTGATATGAGTTTACAATTAGACCTGCCGTGAAATAGATCAGCAACTATTTCCGCAGTTTTGTCCGTTGATCTGTCATTAACACAAATTATCTCCAGGTTTTCATAATCCTGAGCAATTACAGACTCAAGACACGTCTTGATCATCTTCTCTTCATTGTGGGCTGGCACTATTATTGAAATAAGGGGAGAATTTTCTGAAAAGGCTGTAGTTTTCTCAGGCGTAAGGACAGGGACCCATGTAGAGTTGTTTAAAATGTCGCGCATACGCGCTGACCAAAAACATATAATAAACAAGAGAACGGCTGACCCCAGCCCAAGCGAAAAGTAATTCAAATTAACATCCTCGGTTGAGTCACTAACAACATGGCTAAAATGACTTTATTCGATAATAGCGTACATTTCCAAGTTCTTTTTAAGTTTCCGAACGTTTTTGCGCCGCGCCGATGACACCAAATCTGGAACCTGTTTTCGTTCCTTCCCGAATCCGCATGCCTAAATGTGATAGCTGACCTAAGAAATCAGATTCATAAAATCTGTCTTCTTTCGGATGTCTGAGCATTCTTTTTAAAAGCCAGTTTGCGTAGAGAGGCGGATAAATTTCCTCGAAATAGAACATAGCCATCGGTTTCATAACCCTCTGAATTTCTGCCAGGCAGCGCCTCCAGTCAAGCACGTGATGGATGATGCCAAAGTTGAATACTGCGTCAAACGATTGATCGGGGAATGGTAAATCTTGCGCGTCGGCTGTTAGAAAATGTAAGTTCATCCCAGGAATTTTCTTTGACCCACTAAGTGACCTACGCACCAGTTTGGTTTCAAGATCGAAGGCTATCACATCCTGAAAACCCATGTAGTCAGAAATTAGTCTCGCCCCTCTTCCAAGGCCACAGCCGATCTCCAGCGCAATTGACCTGTTTGGGGGCAGACCTATTCGTATCCATTTACGCACCTCTCTTTTTTGAAAGAGAGCCCTCAATGGACTATAAATCCAGACCCTTTCCGGCCAATTCATCAGCATTTGCTCATTTTGCTGGGACACCAATTCGTTTCCAATCAAAAATAATTTTCATCCATACAATGGCGCTAGCTCTAAAAATGTCTTTTGCCATTCAAAGATTTAACATCTGATTATTAATAAGAATTGAGACGACTGTAAGTAGCAGAAAACACAAAGGCATGTAACTGGCCCTGTTAAATAGTGAAGCCGCTTCCACCGGGCCTGGCGATTCGTACACAACCTTTGCAGGTTTTAACAAAAGAAAGTATCCGAGCAATAAAGCTCCTATGGGATAAACCAAGCCGACTCCAGGTCCAGCCACAAAAAAGATGGTTACCCCCCCAAAGGCCGCCATAGAAACGGCTGAAACTAGAATAAAAACAGAAGTGTTCAGTCCTTTTACGGTGAGAGTAGTTTTGGCCCCAACTCGCTTGTCGTCCTCCATGTCGACTATGTCGTTTGCTATATTCTGGCCTCCGACTTCCCAACAGGCCAGCCAGAAAAAGACAAAACAGATGAAATCGATTGGAGGGTTGGGGTTTACAGCATAAATTCCGGCTAGACCTCCCGTGGCTTTTACCATGGCTGAAGCAATTATCTTTAGATGGGTTATTTTTAGAAGTTTGCAGTAAATGAATTCACAAAAGACCGAAAAAATAAACAGGACTGCGCAAAATGGATTGAGAATAAAGGCGCCAATCATTGCCAGCAAAGCCCAAAAAACCACCCATTGAAGTCCCTTGGTAAAAGTTATCAACCCTT
>JAZDKD010000767.1:0-2707 GCA_043803345.1 Pseudomonadota bacterium | reverse complement strand
CGTTTATAAAAGCTTCTGTCTCTTGACGATTGAGATCCTCTTCGGCACGATGGGCACGGCTTTCCTCAAGCAGTTTGGTAAGATTGGAATCTAGTTTTTCTAATGCATCGGCAGAGTCTATCCACCAATCCGTAGACCAGATCCGGTTGATATGCCAACCAAGTCCTTTTAAAACATGTGCTCGTAATTTGTCCCTGTCACGTGCAGTAGCGGAGCGATGATATGTGGCACCATCGCACTCAATCCCCGCCAAATAACGTCCAGGTGCGTCTGGGTCTACAATTCCCAAGTCAATCCTAAAAGAAGATACGCCTACTTGGGGGTGAACCTGCCAACCCCTATTAGTCAGAGCTCTGGCAACCGCCTTTTCAAATGGGCTATCATAATCGCCGGTAATTCCATATACTGCCTCTGCAATGGCTTTTGGGCCGCGCTCGGCAAATTCCATGAAGTGCTTTAGATCTCTCACGCCAACTGCAGATGTTCGGGATAAATCGATTTGTTCAGGTTTAAGACTCGAAAAAATCAGCAACTCATGACGGGCTCGGGTAATGGCTACGTTCAAACGGCGTTCGCCACCGTCCCGGTTCATAGGCCCGAAGTTCATCGATATCGATCCAGCCACATCCGGTCCATATGCAACTGAAAAGTAAATGACATCACGCTCATCACCTTGTACACTTTCAAGATTTTTGACAAAAATGGGCTCAATTTTTTCATCAGCAAAAAAAGATTCTAAAGCCGGATTTTTCCGCCGTTCATTATCAAGAAGATCTTCTATCAATCGCTGCTGCTCCGAATTAAAGGTGATAACACCGATGCTCAAACCATGTGACTTGAGTTCTTTCCCTTTGAGTCGCGAGATAATATGCTCAACTAGAGCCCTTGCTTCCGGCTTATTTATTCTTGCGCCACCCTTTTCGTAAACGCCATCCGATATAAAATGAAAACTGACAGCTTTGTCCTCGGTGCTGGGTGAAGGGAAGGTAACAAGGCTACCGCCATAATACCGACTATTCGAGAACGTGATCAGGCTTTCATGTCTACTGCGGTAATGCCAGGACAAATTCAGAGTTGGCAGATTTGCACCAATG
This sequence comes from Pseudomonadota bacterium, assembly GCA_043803345.1. Classification (GTDB taxonomy): domain Bacteria; phylum Desulfobacterota; class Desulfomonilia; order Desulfomonilales; family Desulfomonilaceae; genus CAJBEZ01. Next base: position 1,613 of record JAZDKD010000767.1, on the reverse strand, counting down.
CATTCATCTAATATGCTCTCTAGGTCGCTTTCCACCTCTTCGTCATCGGTTTCAGACTCGGCTCGGTCAAAGAAGCTGGTTGGGGGAAGCTGTTTGGGATCACCAACCATGACCACCTGTTTTCCTCGTGCAATCGCACCGATCGCATCCCATACCGGAATCTGAGAAGCCTCATCGAAAACTACAATATCATACATTGGGGTTTCAGTGGATAGGTATTGAGCGATAGATAATGGGCTCATCAGAAGACATGGGGATAGCTTTGTCAGAGTGTTTGGGATGCTGGTTATTAGCTCCCGTAGCGGGATGTGCCGTTTCTTTTTCTGCATTTCACGACGCAAGATCCCCCATTCTGAATTTTTGTTCGAATCTTCCTGTCCCGGAAGATTCGAACAAATACTGGCTCTAATATAATCACGTGTCAATTGAGTTACTCGATCATCTAATACCTTGAAATCGGCTATCCGCTTCTCATGCTCTGCTGAAATAAACCCTCGAAGGACCTCATCACAATCAACTGTGGAATTCAACCACCAACGAGCATATCCCGTCGTGAAAGAGGTTTTAACTCCTTCGAGTTTTATTGATCCGTTTTCTATGGCATCCACAAGCGGCTTCAAACCGAAAGTTACTGCTTCACTTCTCACCTTGCACCATGCACACCACGATCGAAGTTTAGGCCCCATTTGAAGAATACCGTTACAAAGTTCCTTTATTTTGACTGGTGTATCATAAATTTGGTTGTCATTTGCTTTCTCTGATACCCCATCAATATGGAAAAGTTCTCGAAAGCGGACCGGTAGTTTTCCAGAGCATCACAATACGCTTTTCCGGCGCTGGTAATTGGACCAGTTGGTTCAAGCAGAGCATTGCCAACCCCCAGTAAAGCTTCCAAAGGCTTTTTTATGCTGCATAGCGATTCTGCTGTCGTAGCGATCCTGCTCATAGCCGAGGACAGTTGCTGCTGAAAAACTAAAGCCTTTTCCAATTCCTCAAGCCGAGAGCTGAGTCCAGCCCAGAGGCTACCTGTTTTTTCGAGCAGATGATCGAGTTGGGTGATATCTTTTCCCAGAGATTGCAAGGATCTCAAACGATCCAAATCAACAGCCATTTCATCACTGCCTCGCCCGGCAGCAACTGCATTGATATCGTCTTGATTCCAGTCTTGTCCGGCTGCCGCTAAAGATAAAGCTGACTGGAATCTGAGCGCAGCTTCCATAAGATCCGTCTTTGTTTCAAGTCCTGCCCAAAGTTTAGATGTCTTTTGAGTTAAATTAGAGAGGGCTGTAATTTCCGCTTCTAAATTACGTAAAGTGATCAGCCGATCCAAATCGGATGGAAGTTCAGGGGCGCATTCGCCTTCAATTGCCTTAATCATAGTGGATCGTATACGGTTGTGACGGATCCGGTTCAACGGCCACCATGATTTTTCCGCTTTATCCCAACTGTCTCTTAGTTGTTCGACATTAACATGGTATACTTTGCCACTGTAGGGGGCGGAAATCTGAGATGTAATTTCCCTATGCCGTTGAATTAGTTCCAACCCTTGTTTTATCTTTATAATCAAATCAGCAGGCCATGGTGGGCTGAGTTGATTTTTTATTTGTTTGTAC
>JAZDKD010000766.1:0-3223 GCA_043803345.1 Pseudomonadota bacterium | reverse complement strand
CGCTTCTGAAGAAAAAATATATCTCCATCCTCTGTTTGAGCGTATCTGGCACTGGTTTCAGGCTCTGTGCATCATAATGCTGATTATTACCGGCATAATGATTCATTGGCCGGAGTTGTTCCCCGGATGGTTTGATTGGTCAGTGAGCGTTCACAATTGGTTCGGATGGGCTGCAGTGATTACCTGGGGCGCATGGTTCCTTTACGCCATATTCAGCGGTAGAATTTCTCATTACTTCCCCAAGAAAGGCGAAATTCCTGGCGGAATGGTCAAACAGGCCAAATTCTATGGTTATGGAATATTCAAGCACGAACCACACCCCTACGCTCCTTCTGAGGACAACAAATTCAACCCATTACAGAAGATTGCGTATCTGAAATTTCAGTTAATTTTGTTTCCGCTACTGTTAATAAGCGGGTTGGTCTACATGTATCCCGAAACGTTTTCTGGTGTGGTTAGACTCGTAGGTGGATTGTGGGTGGTAGCCACGATACATCTGATTCTGGGCGCGCTGTTCGCAGCATTCTTGCTAGCCCACCTCTATCTGGCCACAACTGGTGAGACGGTTAGTGAAAACTTTAAGGCTATGGCCACCGGATATGGAACCAAGGAAGATCACGGAGACCACACAAAGAAAGTTTAAACTTCTCATGCGGGTTTATCGCCTTGGGTGGCGGTAAACCCGCCTAGACATCAAGAACTGATTATTTCCCTGAGGGATAATCAGTTCTTTTTGAATGATCCAAGGATCAACTCACTCCAATTATCATCACCGGATTTTGGGGGTTCGTTAATATATAGGTGACTCTTAATCTTGTTGTTTCTTCCGAGTCCGAACAAGATACTGAGTTCTCTTGTGACAGGGGTATCTCTCAAGTCGACTAATCTTAACATGCGGCCCAGGTTGAGGTTCCACCATTGATCCTTGACGGGGATAATTTCAGGTATTTTCCAATGACTTCCCTTGGCATAATCCCAGGTGTATTCAGCAAAAGGCCAGAATCGGTATTTTGCGAAAATCAAATCACCTTTTCTATATCGCTTCTGAATTGCGCTCATAAAGAAGAATTTGCGTTCGGTCACCACTTCCTCTTTTCCGACTGAGACGTATGCGTCTGTGCTCGATGAGGATGTCCCTGAATTTCTGTCTTTCTTGGAAGAATAAAAGAGGAAGCTAAATTCATCAACGCCCCCACCATAACCATAAGTAAAAAAGGGTCTCAAGGAATATCGCTTGTGGCCCGAGGCATAGTGTTTATAATAGGTGAAAAGAGGCCACATTAAATCCAGGTTATAGTCATAATTGGTTTCACGTGTTACGTAGACGGGAAAAGGTAACGCCTTGTATGAACTCCATTGTTCCTGCCCAATATACTTGTCTACAATTTGAAAGAACGGCCACAATAGGAATCTATTGTCATAATCATTCCTGATGCGGTCTTTTCCATAAAGCGGCCAAACTTTCATGCTGAATCTGAATGGATTGTTCGCATAAGTGATGAAAGGCCACAAGATCCTGTGTGTCTTAGATCCATCGTCTTCACTTTGATAATACAAGGGAAACAGAAAGAACATATTCTTATCAACGCCGAACCTTCTGTAACTAAAACCATAAAAAGGGAAAAACCCCCAGTAATCCTGCCCCAGATCCGAACGACCTTTAAACATGGTAACAACTCTGGTGTAATTGTCGAAAGGGGGAATTTTGGACCATCTACTATCGAACAGAGGGATGATCTTAATTTTTTTCTGAAAATTCGAATCCTCTTGATAGGCCAGGGGGTAAAGAATGTCGAGGCGTTCGAACAGTCCAGGTACTTTTGATTTCATAAAGAGAGGGGGAAATCCCCAGGTTTCAGCTATTCGCCAGCTTTTGCCGTCAGCCTTCGGATCCATCGACCTGATCACCAAATCAGGATCTACAGCGAAGAATGACCCCGGTGACTTTGTCTTGAAATAATCGTAGATTGAACAATTTGCATTGGTTGGAGTTCCCAGAGAAACGAAAGCCAAAAAGACTACGAATATCAGGAAAGCGGTTGATGTTTTTTTGAAAACCGGTATAGAACCTGCCGACCGGTTAAACATTTCCCGACATGAAGCTCCATTTGGCCTGAGAAGATCATTTTTAGAGGCCTTGATCATTATGTTGTTAGGGAGGCCCATTTTGGGCTCCTTATCTGAAAAACGACCCGAGAATAATCGCCAAAGTGCTAACTGGAGTAACTTCCGAGATTTCCTCAGCTGTTTTGTTCAAGTTACGCACAGCTCGCCTCGCTTCAAAATACATCTCCGGGTCGTTAATGAGGCGACCTACCGTTCCCGGACCATTTTGAATCCTGTTCGATATACCCCTAACATCCCTAACCAGGGCCTGCGCATCGCGATATAATGTGTCATCGTTGACGAGTTTCCCGAGTGTTCCTCGTCCAGACCTTAAATCTTTTGTAAGTCCGTCCAGATCTGACGCGATTTTGTCAAATTTCACACCGGTTTTGTCTATCCCCTTGGAGAAAGTTTCAAAGTTCGAAACAGTTTGATTGATCTTGTTTTTATTCGATGCAACAATTTCGTTGACCCCTTGAGTCGCTGAATCGGCGTTGTCAACTGTTTGGTTAATTTTGTCGCGGTTCCTCTTCAGGATGTTTTTGGCCTCTTTGGTTAGGACATCCGTATTGTTAAGGATATTGTCGATTTTTTCAGAACCTTTTTCGTCAACCAACTGTTTTTTCGTGACTGAAGTGATTGCCTGCAGATCTTGGGAAACAACCGCCAAACTTTCGAACATTTTCTGAGTGTCAGTGGGCTCAAAGACCGATTTGATCTCTTCACCGGTTTTTAACTTTCTCGCATTGGGTTTTCCCGGTTCAATCACAAGGTACTTGTCACCCAATAGTCCTTTAGTTTTTACGAGGACTCGTGAACCTTCAGGTATGATGTTTCTGTATGCGTCATTAATAAGCATTGCCACCGACGCTTTACCAGTATCAGGATCAAACACTATGTCCTTGACCTGACCAACCTTGATGCCTGCTATATGAATTTGACTACCTTGAGCCAGGCCTTCAACCGTCCTGAAACTGGCTTTGAGCAGGAATCCTTCCTTGAAACTGTAGTCCAACACCCTAAACCAAACATAAGCAAGGATAGAAATGGAAATTAAGAAGAATAAGCCGACCCTTGCTTGAACTGTAAACCTGTTCATGATCTTCTTGCCTTTCTC
>JAZDKD010000765.1:0-2462 GCA_043803345.1 Pseudomonadota bacterium | reverse complement strand
CAGCAGTTTTGTTTGATTCAGCTTCAGCTAAAGTCCCATAGATTAAGATATATTCAGGATAAACATCCCGAAACCACACAAGGCGTGTAGGCATCCTTTGAATCTTGAGAATCTCATAGTCAGGATCAACCATAAGTTTTTGTGGTTCACTTTGCGTACGGAAATCGAAGTCTACAGCCTTGTTGTCAACATAAAGCTTCTTTATTTCTCTGCCGTTTTCCGTATCGATGGCAAGTTCAACCGGCAGATGGAAGGTCGTCTCACCCGATTGTAGAAGACGCCCATGGACCTGCCAGCCCTTTTTGTCTTTCTTAGTTGTGACCTTTTCCAATTTAAGTCGAGGTAGTTCCGTACTATGTACCCATTGGTTGAAAAACCAGTCCAGTGGTTCTCCATAAACATCCTCAGCAAGTTCCTGGAAATGAGTTGTTGATACTGCTTGATTGGATTTCTGTCGTAGATCCACATATGTATCTAAAAGCTTAAAGAATCTTTCATCACTCAATTGCATGCGCAACATATGGCAGACAAACGCTTCCCTCTCATTCTTATAGGATTGCACAAAATTCAAACTGTCTGTAATTGAACTTCGTTCGAAACGGGAAGGCCAACTCAAAACTCCTTTACGCCAACGCCTAAGATTTTTCTCTACATCCTCTTTTGGGAAAATGTTTTCACCATAGCTGGTGAGTCCGTCAGCGGGGAATGGGTCTGAATGGTGGAGCATTGTAACCTTTGCGATGCGGATCTTGGAGATGTTCCAGACTCCTGAATGCAATTCGTCAGTTGTACCATTGTGGAGAAGAATCCACTGGAAACCATAGCCCTCGCTTTCCTTGCCTGGACTGTGTGGACCTATTTGAACGTCGAATCCTTTGCTCATAATGAGTCTCATCTTCGAATACCCAAAACCATTGCCTGTAACCTCAACAGGAATCCAACCATATCCTGCCAGATAGAACTCGGCCCAAACGTGAGGCATCATTGCTGTGTAATATTGCGTCCCGGCCAGCCCCTCTGGTGACAGGTTCAGTTCGATTGGCAAATTGAGTCCTAAGTCCTCTTCTTTGATCCAGGGATCCCATCCAACAAATCCTGCGACAGCCCTTGCCGGGATCCCAACTGCACGACACAGCGCGATAAACAGAGTGGATTGTTGGTCACAAGCACCCTCATAATACTCTTCGCCTGTTTCCTCGTCCTGGGAAGGAAAATTCAAGAGAACTTCAGTGCCTACTCCCCGCTCCAGACGATGCATTTTGTATGGTACCTTCTTTCTAACAAACTTGAAAATTCGCTCTGCTTGCAGGTATGGATTCTTCTCATCTCCAACAGCTTCTTGGGCCATTTCTCTGATCCTTGGTGTAATAGTAACAGTGTGAGAGCTTCGCGTGTAAAGAGCATATTGCTTACTTGATTTGTCATATTGCCCTACATGTTCCGGATCAACCTCTGCATGTGTCTCATAACTTTCCAGGCGGAATTTGATGTCCACCCTGTAGGAAGGCTTTTCAGGCTCCTTGCCAAAGTCCCAGAACAACATACGATTCCCATGCTCAGGATCTTCATATTCAGCATGGGGTGGTGGATTAACTGAGACGATCTTCACTGCTTTCCGGGAATCCCATTCCCGTGGAACAGGGATCCACAATTTAAGGTCTTTTGATCGGTCGATACTATCCTTCTCCGGACAAAGCTCGAATGTGTAATCAACATTATAAACACGGGGATTACGGTAGACTATTCCGGATGGGATTGATTTTTTAAGATTAACTTTAAAATTGCCTTCCTGTGAAAAGGAATTAATTGGATAGAAGATCAGAATTAACAGTATGACTGTCAGTTTGAGGTCAGGTTTAATTCCTGGTAAATTTATTGTACGATCGTAAATAAAATCACGCATGATTTATATCATCTTGTTTTAACGGTAAGTTGCTCCAGCTGTTGACCAGAATGTGCAATTGCAGCTTAACACCCGAAGGCTGTCAGTTAACAGACTCATTTATATGGCCTTACAGAATATTGGGTTATATAAAGACTGCAATTAATTATATACAACTTAGTAAGATAACAAAAAATAATGAAACGACCAAATGGAATCGTCTGTTTTTTATAATGCAGCACCCAAATTGAGAAATCGGGGCAGACTCTCTCTACTTCATGTACTCACCAAATGGTCCAGACAGGCTATGGTTAATAAATCTATATTTGATTGACTCCTAACTGCTTTTTTAGTAATTTAGTTCGTTGAATATGATCTAATCTAAATCCGGATTAATATGTTCCAGGGCCTGAAAATAGCCATCAGGAGGCAAAAAAAGTTAATTCTGATCTTCTTAATGACCATCTTCCTGCCTTCGGTAACTCTCAGTATATTCGGGATTATCGCCCTGCGGAACGAAAAGTTCAGACTTGAAAAACAATTCCGGGAAGAACAGACGCACCTTGTTCAACAGTTTAAA
>JAZDKD010000764.1:0-4224 GCA_043803345.1 Pseudomonadota bacterium | reverse complement strand
TAAAAGAAATAGTAATAATTGGAGAGGCATTGGCGGTAAGCGCTCTGTTGATGTGCCTGATGTTTGTTACCGCCGATTTGGGGCGTCCAGACAGGGTATGGCATCTGATTCCAGGGCTTGGAATTCTCAATCTTCCCAGTTCATTACTAGGGTGGGATATTGTTGTTCTGAATGGCTATCTTTTTCTGAACATTTTTATTCCTGGTTACATCATATACAAGGCATATAACAACAAAACTCCCAATATGTCATTCATCCTTCCTTTCATTTTGTTGTCCATTCCATGGGCGGTCAGCATTCACACAACTACGGCTTTCATATACAATGGGCTTGCCGCACGGCCTTTTTGGAATGCCTCCATCCTTGCGCCAAGGTTCTTGGCGTCTGCTTTTTGCTCAGGTCCCGCTCTCATTATTTTATTGTTTCAGCTAGTACGCCGTTACACAGGATTTCATGTCAAGGACGAGGCTCTTTTCAAGATTGCCGATATGATTGCAGTTGCAATGGCCATTAACCTGTTTCTGCTTGGCGCTGAATTCTTCAAGGAACTTTATTCCGACACCCACCACCTATCTCCCATGGAATACCTTTACGTGGGGTTACAGGGAAAAGGAAGACTAATCCCATGGATTTGGACGGCATTTGCCTTCAATGTCACAGCATTTGTAATCTTCCTGATTCCTTACACCAGAAAGCGTTATATAACTCTAAACATAGGTTGTGTGCTCATTATCACGGGCATCTGGATCGAAAAAGGCATGGGACTGATAATCCCCGGGTTCATTCCCGCTCCCCTTGGCGAAGTATGGGAATATGCACCCACCTCCATAGAAATATTTGTGGCAATGGGCATTTGGTCGATCGGGGCTTTAGTATTAACGCTTCTTCTTAAAATCATAATTCCAATTGAACTAGGTGAGTTTACGCGATCTTCCAATATTGCGCGCGAAGCGGCTCCAACCACGATGTGAACTTATGTATCGATGGAAATCCAAATGAAACGCACTGCCGTATATGTTCTTCAAATAATATTTATTTGCATAGCGACAACTCTACTGTCCGTTATATCTGTGAATTCAGGAAGCGCCAGTGGAGACAAAAATGTTGCGCTGTCTTCGGAAACGGTTCCCTCCACAGAATATATCAACAAACTTAAACAATCAGGTCTTTCGGCCGAGAAATTACTTCCAGCGCTAATCAAGAGCATGGATAGTCCCAACGAAGTCGTTCGTCTGACTGCTATAGAGGCTATATCCGAGCTTGGTCCCAAAGGGCTTCCTGCGATCCCAACACTCATTAAGGCTCTTCAGGACAGGGATACGCTCGTACGGACAGCGGCAATTTTTGTGCTGGCCGGTTTAGGACCGCAATCATCCTCTGCAACCCCTGAACTAATCAAATTGCTCGGAGATCCGAACAAAAATATTAGAGAGGGAGCATCTCTAGCACTTGAAAAGACTGGGCCTGAAGTCGTTACCCCATTGATCAACGTGTTGAAAAAAGGGAATGGGTTGGAAGTCGAAATGGCGACACATACTCTCGCTGGGATAGGCAAACCTGCGCTGCCGGCCCTATTGTCGGAATTATCATCCAAAGACTCAATAAGCTGGAAACCTGCTTCCGCAGCACTGGCAAAGATGGGAGCTATTCCAGTTGATTCGCTGGTCAAATATCTCAGAGGAACTGATGTTCTGCTAGCTCAGAGAGCCCAAGAAACGCTAATAGCCATTGGCGCTGCGGCAATACCTGAATTGACTAGGGCCCTGAGAGAAAAATGATCAGGTAGACAAAATTAAATACGCCAAGTTACTGGTTGAGGGAATAACCCAACAGAGGAGCGGACAATGAGAAAAGCCGTCCTATTTTGTATGATGACACTCTTGGGATTGGGAGTAGCAATCTTAGCTTTTGCAGCCGGGCCGGTCCAAAAAGATTCGAATGTGGCATCCCCGTCGGCCCCGTTGGATCCGAACTGGAAAGAGTTTCTGGCACCTCCCCTGGCCCCTGGGGAAAGACCTGACGCCCACCGGGTTCAATTTGGAAAACAGAACTGTCAGGACTGTCATCAACGGGAAACGCCCAACGTTTATAAGCAGTGGCTAGGCTCAAGGCACGGCATTAACAATGTCAAATGCGGGATTTGTCATGGAGACGCCCTTAATTATAGGGCGCGACCCGACAAAACCGTGTGTATAGGATGCCACTCTCAACAGGTGAACCAAATGCCCCCGGACGCATTGGTCACGAACTGCTCATTTTGTCACAAAAGCCACTGGTTCACAGTGCACAAAATCAGACTCTATGAAAAGTTCTCACCGGGAAGAGAAGAGAGGTTCAACGTGCCCGGTTTCTGATCAACTCAGATTCCAAGCCTTTTCGGAGGACGAAAAATGGATTTGACAAGACGAGAAATGATTAAAATGTCAGCGGCGGGGTTTGCGGCAGCCGCCCTCAACATATCTCTCCCGACAACTTCGCCGGCAGATGACAAGATCGTGGTGGACAAGTGGATCAAAGGAACCTGCAGATTTTGTGGCACGGGTTGCGGTATATACGCTGGAGTTAGGAATGGACAGCTGGTTGGAATCAGGGGAAACCCTCAGGCAGCGACTAATTTCGGTTTTCTTTGCGTTAAAGGCTTTAAAGGCTACATGAGCATGTATCATCCGGACAGGCTAAAATTCCCGATGGTGCGGGGCGCAGATGACAAATTTCACAAAGTGTCATGGGATGACGCTCTTAACAAAGTCGCAAACAAGTTCAAAGAGTTACACGAGAAATTTGGAAAAGATTCCGTGGCCTTCTACGGGTCGGGACAATGCATGACAGAGGAGAGCTATACCTTCAATAAGCTGTGGAAAGGAGGATTCCGGTCCAATATGGTGGAGGGCAATCCACGGCTTTGTATGGCCTCTGCGGTAGGGGGTTACATAACAACTTTTGGAACGGATGAACCGGCTGGATCTTACGCAGACATTGAGAAAGCAAGAACTATTTTCTTAGTGGGGTCAAATATGGCGGAATGCCATCCCATTCTCTTTCGAAGAGTTGCCAGGCACAAATTACAAAACCCCGAAAATGTCAACATCATGGTTTGCGAACCCCGCCTAACACCAACCGCACGCATAGCCGATGTTTGGCTGCCCGCCGACCCTGGCACTGATTTGGCGGTGTTTCATTGCATGGCCAGAGAAATAATAAAAAATGACTGGACGGACGCCTGGTACATAAACAATTTGTGCAGGTTTTCAACCGGTGCGCAAGATGTTGATTTCAAAGCGTATAAAGACTTTCTGGAACAGTTCACGCCGGAGGCGGTCGAGAAAATTACAAGGTGCCCATCTGCGAATATAAGAGAGGCCGCTCGGCTATTTGGGTCGCATGGACCGACCATGAGTCTGTGGACCATGGGGCTGAACCAGAGGACTCGAGGGGTTTGGGCAAACAACCTGATACACAATCTGCATTTGATTTCAGGGAATATATGCAAGGAGGGCGCTGATTCGTTCTCAATTACGGGTCAGCCTAACGCCTGCGGTGGGGTTAGAGAAACGGGCTCTTTGTGTCAATTACTCCCTGGAACCCGGCCTGTGGCCGATCCAGCCGCCAGAGCCGATGTAGAGAAATCCTGGAAGTTGCCCCCAGGAACAATTGACCCCAAACCCGGATTCCACACCATGGAGATGTTTGCCAAGCTGGGAGCGGAAGATGACACGACCAAACCGCTTAAAGCAATGCTGACTTCTACTACCAACCCGGCTCAATCTCTACCAAACGCGCCAAAATACTTTAAGGGAATGAAAGACGGGTTCCTGGTTGTTCTTGATATATTCCCAACACGAACTACTCAACTTGCGGATGTTATACTTCCAGCCGCCTTCATCTACGAAAAAGGAGGCGTATACGGGTGTTCAGAGAGAAGGAGCCAGCTCACTCAAAAATGTGTGGATCCTCCGGGAGAAGCAAAATCTGATGTCTGGATAGCCGCTCAACTTGCCAAAAGAATGGGACTGGAAAGACTCATACCATGGAACAGCGATGACCCTCAAATTGCCTACCAGATGGCATGGGATGACTACAGGGAGTGTGTCAAACTTACTGAACACAGCCTGTACGGGATGACCTACGACCGCCTGAAACAATTGGAAGCGGGACTCCAGTGGCCTTGCCCGGATGAAAAGAGTCCCGGGACGGCGCGTAGATACGTCAGAGGTTATGATCCAA
>JAZDKD010000763.1:0-2787 GCA_043803345.1 Pseudomonadota bacterium | reverse complement strand
CACCCATGAGGTAGCCGATTTCAGTTTCTTTGAAATGGCCGTGAATGAATTCAAGGGTCTCTTTGGCAATGCAGAGGTCTTCAGGGTTGGTCGGGTCAAAAACGATTTCAGGCTGATAATCCAGGTCCTCTCTTTCATTGTCCTTGTCGATCCATTCCAGGTTGGCCCAGTTCCTTTGATCCAGGGGGTCGATGTTTTGACCAGGATCTTTTTTTGCCCGCACTGCGCATCGACGGATAAAATTATTGAGATAGAAATTGACATGGCGAGCAATCCAGTTGTTGAGGGAACCTTTGGTTTCATCGAACTTGCGGTAATGACCCCGCTCCCAGTATTCCTCAAAAAGTTCATCTACAATTTCCTCTTCCGAGAAGCCGTATTCGTTTTTCAGGACATAGATCTTGTACTGGATGGAGCTGTAAAGTCCGTTTTTGTCCTTCCAGTTGGTTGAAACCGCCCACTTGAAGGCGGCATAGTGTTTGTTAAGGTTGACATTTGACATGGTTTCACCGAATTTCCGAGGGACGGGCTCCTACTCCGTCCCTTTTGTTTTTGTAATCCCTTCTTACTTCTCCATGGCCTTCTCTGCCGCCACTTTCAGGACGAAACCCTGTTTTTGATATTCATCTATTTTCGTAATCAGTTTGATGTCGTCCTGGGTAAATCTGCGGTGATTGCGGGTGCCGACAGGGATCCATTCAACTTGTGGCAATAACCCCTTGTCGTGCCATTCCCTGATGCGGTTTTTGCTGACCCCGGCCATTTCAGAGACCGATGAGATACTGAATGTCTCGATTTTCTCTTTCATGATTCCAACCTCCGTGAATTGATGTTTGCGGGAGAAAATTCACTCTCCCCTCACTCCTAGAGGTTAGATAAATGAGACTGGGTTGATGGGATTCAGGTCAAAGGAGATCGGGCTGGTTTCTGAGGCGAAGATGGCGTTCGTGGGGTTGAGGGATCAAACGTGGCGCCCTGCCGGGCACTGCCAGGCGGTCCTGGGCACGACTTTTCGACTATGCCCTCACTTTGGTATTCGGGTACTTCATCGACCGCCCAGAATGCGGTTTATCGACCACCGGAAACCTTATTGATTTTGCCGGGTTGGTCGATCAGGGCGGTCAGGGCGGTCTTTTTCGCCCTTCATGTTCTCAGGGGAGGTCGATGGGGGTGCGATCTGCTTGGGTAACCGGTTTAGGCGTGTAGTCGGGTGAGGTGTTAGGGCAGTAGTCTTGACTCGGCGGCAAGATTTGATTCCTTCTCGAAGTCTATTATTTGAGGTACCGAAGTTTTTGCGATTACAGACTGTATGTTGAAAATCTATCGACTTTCCTTTAATAGCAGATATAGAAACCGTAACGCGCCGGTCACGCGCCGCCTTTTGGCGCGTCGCTGTGGACCGGCATGTTGGTATCATTCAGTTCGCTTAGAAGCAATGATTTCGGAATTGGCATTGGTAGCACGTATCAGAAAATGCGCTATTAACAGGAGCTGTTATTTTGATCATCCCTTCATAGGCTCTTCTTGCTCGTGCAATCGCTTTCCTTGTATCATTTGTTTTTAGCGGTACTTTACTTCGTAGGAAGGCTGGCTTTCTCAGACGATCCAGATTATTTACCCATCTGTATTGGTCATAGTAAGTATCAACTTTCTTTGAGTTATATTCTTGTTTCACATATTCCCTGTAGAACACCAGTTGAACAGGATCCAATTCGTAAAATGTATTACCAGTCTTGTGATCAACGACAACATGTTGGTCGCCATTTTTTAATATCAAGTCAATGATTCCAAAAAAAGGAGGTAGTTCTTCTTGAATTTGCATAACAAAAGGACGTTCAGTGTCAAGAACCTGCCATTGACCCTCCCACCTATTTTTCATCATTAATTCAAACGCGTTCTTGATATGCCTTATGTCTTTGGTCTCCTTAATGCCTCTCAACATCTTTTTCTTTAAAGTTATTGGGAGGCCAGTGACAGATTTTCTCGAGTAGAGATTTTGTGCGGCACTATGCAAAGCATTTCCTTTAGCAAAATATAGCGGCGCTGGATGTAATTTGACGCGTTCAACATATTCCAGGTAATACTTCTGCGGACATGCTTCAAATGAGGAGATCATACTGTAACTTAGATGTGGAATGCGCGAAGAAATGAGCGTGCTACCTATTTTGTCGGGTGCGTTCGGGATATCGTTTATGAGCTTACGGATTCTATTAAAGGCTGATTTAAAGGTCATAGCATTACCACCTTCGCATTGAGAGTCGTGGCTATTTTGATTTCTTCTTGCCTTTTTCTTCCATAAACGTTGCGAAATCATTGAGCGAAACACCGTACCATATTTTGCCGTTTTTGGGAGCCCAATGGATCCCACTCGGTTTTACGCGAATGTGCCCTATGATCTTCGATTCACTGTCAACAATTACAAAATCTTCGTATTTCTTTGGCTGAAACTCGTTTACGGACATAGTACCTCCTAGAATTTCAATATTTTGTCTTCCCGTCCCGTTCCAACTCCATGAGTGCTCTTATCCCGTGATAAAAACATTCCTTTTGATAAGCAACCCACCAATCACGCATGTGATTGACAGCATCAAGACTCCCATCCTGAAGGAGTTTAGCAAGTTCCCTTTCTTTGGCTTTTCGCGTTTCGCGCGCCCTATGAATCCAATTTGGCGGGATGTTCTTGCTTTCTTCTCGCATAAGTAGAAATGCATCAACTACATTTCCTTTTGTGCCATCAAATAGCGCAGCATCGCGTGGCATCAGTAAATCCTCCTTATTCAGTAATTT
>JAZDKD010000762.1:0-2527 GCA_043803345.1 Pseudomonadota bacterium | reverse complement strand
CGATCTTTTTTTCACATTGCAATCTGCAATGCGTTTTCTGTCAGAATTATCAGATTAGCAGGGGAGTTATTGGAATGGAATTTCCAATATCCGAACTGGCCGAAGAGATGATAAGACTACAGAATGAGGGTGCCACGAATGTAGAACCGGTTTCGCCAACACATGAGATCCATGCTTTTGTTGAGGCGTTGGGGTTGGCGTCATCCGAGGGACTGTCGTTGCCGACGGTCTATAACTGTGGAGGTTACGAATCTCTGGAAGTCCTCAAATTGTTGGATGGCGTAGTAGATATCTATCTGCCTGATCTCAAATATTCCAATGATGAAGCTGCGTCGAAATATTCGAATTGCGGGGATTATGTTGAGCATGCCAGGCTAGCGATTGAGGAAATGTATCGGCAGGCAGGGGATCTCGAATTGGACGAACTGGGAGTTGCAAAAAGCGGGTTGATCATAAGGCACCTTGTCCTGCCTGACGACGCTTCCGGTTCGGTGGATACCCTCCAGTGGATAAAGAGTAATCTGTCCACTGATGTTGCAATATCACTGATGTCCCAGTATTCTCCTCAGCACGAGGCCCACAGGTTCGTTGAACTTAACCGAAGAATCAGCGAGAAGGAACACGACAGGATCATAGATAGATGCTGGGAACTCGGATTTGAAAATGTGTTTGTTCAGGAATTTGAATCACAAAATCTTGGTATTCCTGATTTCAGGGAAAAAGAACCATTTAAGTGGGACGGCAAAGGTTAAGGTAGAATGTAGTCGGATGAGCATGCGCCAAAAAAAGTACTTTTGAACCTCACTGACATGTTAGAATATTTTGGCGCCACAAAATGACTTGCGCCGTTTCTCTCAAATATACGAAACATTTTATCTGTTGAACTGAAATATTGTTGCGGTAGTTACGCCAAATGACTCATCAATTAAGCAGAAGAACAGTTCCACCCTTTCTGAAGTCAGGCAAGTTTAGAGGTATTCCAGGACTACTGGATCGTGAACCATCCAGACTAATGAAAGGACTTGTGGGAATCCTTTCCTCCAGGGTAATAATTGACGATCAGGCTGTAAAGCTCCTTCGGGAATTGTCAAAAAGCGGCCCGGTTGTTTATGCCCTAAAATACCCCAGCTATTATGACTTACAATATATTCGCATGCGCCTGGCCGCCTTGGGGCTTCCGCTTCCATCTTTCTTGTTGGGCGGATCAGCAAGTTTGAGGAATTTT
Source organism: Pseudomonadota bacterium (assembly GCA_043803345.1). Classification (GTDB taxonomy): domain Bacteria; phylum Desulfobacterota; class Desulfomonilia; order Desulfomonilales; family Desulfomonilaceae; genus CAJBEZ01. The sequence continues at coordinate 1,302 of JAZDKD010000762.1, read as the reverse complement.
ATCTTCAAGGCAGCGCGTTTATTTAAAAGAAGGGCGGATTATAAATCTTCCGAAAAAGATTCCAACGCTGGGTCTGATCTGGATTCAATGCTTGAGATTTTTGCCTGCGGTGGCGCCGGGGTTTTTTTCCTGATTGACGAAGGTTCGACTAGGGACAGGTATCTCACGCCGGAACACGACCCGATCAGCATGCTGATTGAAGCTCAGGGCAGAATACCTGAGCCCATAGCGATAGTGCCGGTTTCCATCTTGTACTATAGAAGGCAACCTCGCCAACTAACGCCATTTTGGGAGACACTCCTCGGTGACCCAGACAGACCCGGCGCAATTCAGCGAATGCTGATATGGCTTAGGAAATGGGCGTCCCCTGAGTTGCTGGTAGGAGCTCCGGTTCATCTAATTGCGGAGTTTGAGGAATTTGGATCAGACAAGGCTTGGGAGGATTTACCGTTTGAGATCCGTCGGGACCTGATTGAAAACATTAATGACAGAATTCGTGTGAATCGTGGGCCACAAAAACTCTCCCGGATGGAAATAAAGGAACGTGTCCTAAAAGATCCTCGCATGCAAAAAGCGGTAAGCGAATCGGCCACTTCAGACAAGACATCTGAAGAAAGCGCCCGTAAAAAGGCCGAAGATTATGTGGATGAAATTGCGGCGGATCAGCGGATCCAAATGATTCACTTTCTTTATTACGTCCTCCGCGTACTTTTCAAGCGAGTGTTTGAGAGACTTGATGTGAGGGAGTCGGATTTTGCTGAACTTAAGAAGTCCAGTGGTAATAATTCTCTGATATTTGTTTCATGCCACAAGAGTCACTTTGATTATCTTCTAGTGGGATATGTATTGTTTACGAACCAAATGCCGCTGCCATTCATGGCTGCCGGCAAGAATCTGAGTTTCTGGCCTGTTGGATATATTTTGAGACGGGGTGGAGGGTTTTTCATCAGGCGATCATTCAGAGGGCTGCTCCTTTACACTCGTGTTTTTTCCAGCTATGTGCAAGTACTTCTGAAAGAAAAAATAAATATCAATTTTTACATTGAAGGAGGGAGAAGTCGTACCGGCAAATTCCTCCAACCCAAGATCGGGATGCTGGGGTTCATCCTGGACACCGTGTTTGAAGGGGATGTCGATGACCTGACATTTGTTCCCACTTACGTTGGATATGACCTAAATCCTGAGGAGAAATCTTATCTGCAAGAGCTTCGAGGCAGGGAAAAACAGAAAGAATCATTCTTTTCATTCCTTGAATCCAGAAAAGTTCTGAAAACCAAATACGGGGCGGCGTACGTACGGTTC
>JAZDKD010000761.1:0-5666 GCA_043803345.1 Pseudomonadota bacterium | reverse complement strand
GGGAAGAAATAACTTTTGAGGGACTTAGAATAAGAATTCAGGTAAGTGACCCCAAGAGGATAACCCGAGTTCTGGTAACTCCCGAAAAGTCCGATCAACAAGTTCAAGGCCTTGCGTCGACCGAATCCTGACCATGCTATTTTCTATTGTTTTATCTATAACTGGAGGGGCGTTGTTGTCGTTGGCTTTCGCCCCTTGGAACCTTGGATTCGTGGCATGGTTGGCCTTCGTTCCATTGTTAGTGGCCATTGAAAGAGAGAGGAAACTTTCCAGGGCCGCAGCCTGCGGCTTTTTTTTCGGCCTGTTTTTTTTCATGGTGGACCTAAGGTGGATTATCCAAACTATGGTTATTCATGGTAAGTTTGCTTCATTTGACGCAACGCTAATTTTCATATCGATGGTATTCGCCCTGGCTTTCATACCTGGTCTATTCTCTCTTATTTGCGCATTTCTTATGCATAGGGGAATTGATGGGCTTGTTGCGGCTCCATTGGCATGGACAACTCTAGAATTTGTTAGGACCTACATTTTTACTGGTTTTCCTTGGGACTGTGTTGGATATTCCCAAGCTAGATGGCTGACGCTCGTACAGATTTCCGATCTCACAGGTGTATATGGCGTTTCATTTCTTGTAATCGTCATGAATGCTTCGGCGTTGGCGCTAATGAGGATTTTTAAGGACAAATCTTGGGTTTCTCTTGCCAGATTTTCAATTGGGATTGCGATTTTGATCGTAGTCCTCACTTACGGAACAATCAGAATGAATCAATTTCCCATTAATTCTGTAGGATCCGCAACCGTTGCAGGAGGCATACTACAGGGAAATATTCCCCAGGACATTAAGTGGGATCCAGCGTCAAGAGCTCAATCATTCGCAACGTATGACAGCCTGGCTGCAGATGCTCTAAAAAAAGGAGCGACCTTCCTCATCTGGCCAGAAACCAGCATACCAGTAGTTATAGGAGGAACCGACATCACCTGGAAACTCGCAACCAATATATCCAGGAGACTGGAAGTTCCCATGCTAATAGGCGCCCCTTTTGAAAATCGGGTTGGAGACCAAATTCAGTTTTTCAATAGCGCATTCCTCGTAGAGAATGGCGAATTGACGCAACGTTACGACAAGATCCACCTTGTCCCATTTGGGGAGTATATGCCGTTGTCGTGGATACTTCCATTAGGACCTGGAATAGCTGCGAGAGAAGAGGATTACTCAGCCGGAAGGGTCATGACGGTGATGAATGTAAACGGATTTCCACCTTTTAGTGTCCTCATATGTTATGAAGCAATCTTCCCAAACCTTTCGAGGACTGCTGTAAATTCCGGGGCCAAAGTCTTAGTCAACATAACCAATGATGGATGGTTCGGGGATAGCGCAGCTCCGTACCAGCATCTTGCAATGGCTGGGTTTAGGGCTATCGAAAACAGGGTTTGGTTGTTCAGAGCGGCCAATACGGGTGTTAGCGCGGTCTTTGACCCAGGAGGTCGCTTATTGGCATGGCTTTCCCTAATGGAACGAGGCCAGCTTGTCCAAAGTGTTCCGTCTAGCCCGAAAGCCGGATCATTTTATACTAGAAATGGTGATGTCTTTGCCTGGACAATTTCTTGTCTGTTGATACTATTTACTTTGACAAGTTGTATAGGATCCCGAGTGTTTTCTGAGAGGAATGGATGAACCCCGCTACTGTAAAAACACTGGTAAGGTTGGGGGCCGGTCTCGTTTTCTTTGTTTTACTGATTTGGATGATGAGCGCCCTCGAATCTGTCACGACAACATTATTGATATCATTTTTTATGGCTTATTCGCTAAACCCTCTGGTCTCAGCCATGGAAAGATTGGGACTAGGACGATCTACTGCGTCATTGCTAGCTCTGTGTGTGGTTTTTGCATTTTGCGCTGGGATCGTTCTCCTAGTGGCGCCTGCGATTTTTTCAGAACTTTCCGAATTTTCGAGACGTGCTCCGCGTTATTTTTTGAAACTTAAAGAAGTTAGCCTGAATTTACTTGAATCTTTTGAATTCCAGATTCCACAGGACTGGAATGAATTTCTACTTATGGCGTACGACAAAATAGGCCAGTCATTACCGAAGGTTACATCTTTAGCCAGCACTATAATGTCGACTGTTTTCAGCTCGACTTTAAGTATTCTTTCCGTATTTTTTCAGATGGTTCTCATTCCAATTATAGCTTATTACCTAATGGTTTCTTTCAATAGCATTATAAATGGGGCAGTTGACCTCATACCTCCTTACACCAGGAACCCCATCGTGAACAAATTCCGGGAAATTGACAGTGTAATCGCGGCATTCGTTAGAGGGCAGATTACAATAGCTCTAATTATGGCCATCCTCTATAGTATTGGCTTCATCATCATTGGAATAGAATTGTCACTAGTGCTTGGCGTTTTGGCGGGACTGCTTCAGGTTGTCCCCTATTTAGGAGCCCTGGTGGCGATTGTGGGCGGGTCGATCATGGCTTTTGTCAAATTCGGAGATGTACTACACGTAATGTACGTCCTCGGCTGGATCGGTATCGTTCAGACGTTTGAATCTTATTTCCTGACTCCCAGAATTGTTGGACAGGCTGTAGGGCTTAACCCTGTCGTATACATTCTCGTGTTGGTCGTAGGAGCCAATCTTTTTGGATTCGTGGGACTTCTGGTAGCTATTCCTGTAGCGGCGGTAGCGCGCGTGCTGCTTACGTCGGCAATAGAGGCCTATCGTAAATCTTACCTGTACTCTGATACTGAACCAGGTCAAAAGCCCTGAACATCCTCTAAACGTTTACAGATGAGCGATTTAAGTGCTCGAAGATCTTCATAAAATATCTTCTGGTTCAAATGTAAGTGTCCTTTTCATCGTTGCCACCCCTATTGGTAACCTGGAGGACATCACGGTCAGGGCTATCAACACGCTCAGGTCAGTGAATCTAATAGCATGTGAGGACACCAGGACTAGTCGTGTACTCCTCAACAGGCATAACATCTCAACGCCCTTGATAAGCCTGCACCGATTCAACGAAAACAGAAAGACACGAGTGATCCTCGAGCGATTGGAAAGCGGTCAGAGTGTGGCCTTGGTTTCCGACGCAGGCACTCCAAACATATCTGACCCTGGATACCGTCTAGTAAGATCCGTAGTGGAAAGCGGGTTCAGGGTCGTGCCCATTCCCGGGCCTTCGTCAGTTGTAGCGGCCCTTTCTGTTTCTGGGGTTGATGGATCATCATTTGTATTCTTAGGTTTTTCTCCAAAGAAGGCTTCCGCCTTGAATAACTTTTTTGGTCAAATCAGCCAATCTGACAAAACGGTAATATTTTTGGAAACCGCTCGTCGAATTGTAAAAGCAATGGATGTTGCGAGAAAATCTATTCCTTTGCGAAGGATTGCGCTGTGCAGGGAACTCACCAAGAAATTCGAGGAAATACTCTACGGTAATTCGCAATCACTCTATGACGAGTTAGTCCAAAAAGAAAATATCAAGGGAGAGTTTGTTGTTGTGATTGAGCCCGCTAAACAGAAACTCACCGGTAATGTGGACAATGTCATTTCGGAACTAATTCAGGAAGGGTTGTCGGGAAAGAGTCTGGCAGCTGAAGCTCAAAAGAAATTCGGGATCTCCAGGACTCTTGCCTACAACAAATTCCTCTCCATGACCACTAAGGATGATTCCGACTAGGCGATCAGGTTGGCTCCATGCCTGTTTGCTAACACAGAGCGCTCACTGTCACTACAAACCCAAAACCCCCAACTATGATAAAAACGTGTGAAATGGCGACGGGAATTGCTAATTTCTTTTAAGGCCGAAAACATTTTGGATCATTTGTTGTCTGGAAAGAAACTTGCTGAGTAGTGGGTCAGATAACTACATTTAAGGGAGGATGATTATCCGTTTTCCAGACCGTCGGTTGACAGTGTCAATATTCCTAAGCTCTAATGAAGTAACCTGTGGAGCTTTGATAATGGAATCTTAGCCCAAACTTGCCGCCAGCCGGATGTGGAGAATTGAACAGATGTCATTCTAATTTCAGGGAGAGACTTTGCCTGATGGAAAGAAAGGTGAACAAATGGACAAAATTAAGATTCTTACGGTCCTGGTAACGGTCGTTGGGCTCATTTCGATAGCCCCACATTTGGGTTCCGCTGAAAAGACTGTGCTTCACACATTCGACCGTGAGGCCTGTTACTCGAGTTGTGGATGTGACGCTGTCGGCATGATCGCAGAATGTTTTGACTGCAAACAGGAGTGTGACCGTAAATACTGGGCAGCATTCGACAAAGAAATGGGAGAAAACAACAAAGAGTCAGATGATGACAGCAACTAAGAGCTGAACGCATTCTGCGCAAGAATTACATCAAACCCATCCGATATTAATTTCAAACAGGAAACGAACGCGCTCTTGGGAGTGATGAAATTGGCCACGTTGAGGATTAAACCGCAAGAATCTTTTGCGTCGGTAAGTCTAATGCTGATCGTTGTCTTCCCGTATTTCATCTGGCGCAACCGATTTGGGAACTACCGTGTTCTGTAATCAGTTTCAGTTCTAAGAACAGCGACTGTTTTTCCAGTTTTTTTGTTGACGAGAAATAAGATCTGTTGAGAAAATATAATGTTAGGATTCTAATTTGGAGATAACTATGGAAAAACCCTCAGATCAAGCCCCACAAGTCAATTCACAATCTCCCCTAAAAGATTGCTCAGGCGGTGCCACTTCATTCGAATGGCCAGTCCAGGACAACCTCGTAAGCCTTCAAAAAATGCGGGATCAAGCCAGAGGAGGAGGAGGAACTAAGCGAGTTGAGCAGCAGCACGCGCGCGGCAAACTAACAGCTAGGGAAAGAGTCAACCTACTGCTCGACGAGGGCTCATTTGAGGAATTCGACGTTCTAAAGGCTGGAAGAGGCGGCCATCTGGGTGGTGAAAAAGAACACCTCAGCGATGGAGTCATGACCGGTCATGGGACGATCGACGGCAGAGAAATATTTCTTTTTAGCCAGGACTTCACAGTCATTGGCGGTTCGCTTGGGGAAGCTCACTCTGAAAAAATCGGCAAAGTCATGGATCACGCCGTACGTGTTGGCGCCCCTTTTATTGGACTTAACGATTCCGGAGGCGCGCGTATTCAAGAGGGCGTCGATTCATTGGCGGCATACGGGCAAATATTCAACCGAAATGTCATGTCAAGTGGAGTTATTCCACAGATATCAGCCATTATGGGGCCGTGCGCTGGAGGAGCGGTATATAGCCCTGCAATGACGGACTTCACTTTCATGGTCGAAAACTCCTCCTACATGTTTGTAACAGGTCCAAACGTGGTCAAGACAATTATTCATCAGGACATCTCCTTTGAAGATCTGGGGGGAGCTGGAGTTCACTCTTCCAAAAGTGGGGTGGCTCATTTTGTCCTGCCCAATGACATTTTGTGCATCCGTGAAATCAGGCGGCTCATCAACTACCTGCCCTCTAATAACATGCAAAAACCTCCTTTCCTCGATTTGCGGGACCCTTTGGACCGAAAAGATCCGGCGTTGAATTATCTCGTTCCGGTAAACCCTAACCAGCCTTATGACATGAAGGTCCTAATAAACAGTGTTCTTGACGGCGCCGAATTTCTTGAGGTTCAGTCTCATTTCGCACGGAACCTTATTGTCGGGTTTGGACGATTGGG
>JAZDKD010000760.1:0-11206 GCA_043803345.1 Pseudomonadota bacterium | reverse complement strand
AGGATCATGGTTCTTTATCTGCTTGCTGAAGATCCTGTGAGAAAGGCTGCTTTCCACTATGGTCATGGCTATGCCGCCGACAACCGCCGATATAAAGAAAAATAGCGGAATATACTCTGAATACCATAACGGATGCAGCTTCTCCGGCATCAAAAGAAAAATTGAACCTAGCGCCGACTGGTGTAACATCGACAAACACACCCCGAATATCGTGGCCCCCAAGGTGGCCTTGATAAATATCTTTCTCGCTTTCTTCATGTTGAGCCATTCGAAGATCGCAGGACACCACTCAACAAATTGACAGCTCAAATATAGGGCCACATGCCACGCAACCAGAAAGAGCACTGAACTTACCCCCCATGAAACAAACATGGGATAGGGAAGCCGGTAATATCTTCCAAGATCAAACGTCAAGGCTATGATCGCAAAAAGGTAACCCAAAAAACCGGTAAGGACAGCGGGTCGGAACAAAAACCCGTATTCCTTCATGCCAAAGATGTGCACAGCGGTGCCTATAACAAATCCCCCCGCTGCCAAGGCCACTCCACACAGCATGTCGAAACCAATCCATATTCCCCATGGATTGTTGTCCGAGAGGTTTGTGGAAGGACCCAGGCCAAACACAATCCTGTAAATTATCACCGGAATTCCCACAACGAGGATAATTGCGACGACAGCATTAAATTTAGTGAATTGGCTTCGCATATAATCATTCCAGGTCATGCCCAGAAAGAGCTTGTCCCGCACCCATGAGGATTCAAGCTTCATTGTGACGGGGGCGCTGTCCATTATTTTGCCTCCTTCTTTTCCAAAGCTTTCTTTAATTCGTCTTTTTCAAGCTGATCTCTTCGTTTCTTAAAACTGTAAAAACCCATAGCTAACGCCGGAACGACAATGAAGACCGGCGACACGAGGGATAGAAACGGTTTGCTCAGTGTGGGTATTGGATTGGTTCCCAGGTCAGTGCGAAATCCTATTTGATTAAAAGGAACTCCCGACAGATACATCCAACTCGTACCCCCGACTTCGTTTGCCCCATACACGTGGTTCACATATCGTCCTGGGTTATCTCTTATTTTCTTTTGGGCCAACTCGATGAGATCAGTGCGTTTCCCAAATGTCATCGTTTCCACCGGACATATTGAGACACAGGCGGGTACCTGGCCTTCTTGGGAAATTCGATCAAAACAAAAAGTACACTTGGTGACTTCCGGAGTCCACGGATCGTAGTACTGATACGCGGGGATGTCGAAAGGACAGGCCGCCATACAGTAACGGCACCCGACGCAAAGAGAAGCGTCATACGTCACAGGGCCTATGGGTCTCTTTGTAAATGCCTTAACGAAGCATGAAGAAGCGCAACCTGGTTCATAGCAATGCATGCATTGTTTCTTGACGTAAATTGGTTTTGACGGGTCTCTCGGGTTCTCAAAACGGTTAACTACCGTGTAGGTGTCCGCATGAGTACGCCGAATTTTCTGAAAGACTGTCTGATCCCGCTCGTATTCTCTGAGGGTCTTTTGATTCGGCAGTTTGTTCCATTCCTTACAGGCCCATTCACACCTTCGACATCCAACGCAAACTGTGGTATCGACCAGGACCCCAAACTGATTAGGATACCCGGGAAGCGAACCGGTATCCGCCCTGGCCGTTCCGACACCGCCCAGTGAGGCCGTTACGCCAAGACCCGTGAGTACCCTAATAAAATCTCTTCTGCTTGTGTCCATTTTTGATCATCTCCTTTTTGGTCCTGTTGATGAGTAGGCTTTAAGCCACCCGGTCATCAGTCCTTCTCCTTGTATGTCAGAAACCTCCAGAAGGAGATAAAGACGAAGAGATATATCACTATGACCAAGTACTCCATTTCCTTCGTGTGAGTAAAAAATTCGTGCAGAATGTTAGGCATCTCGGTCTCCTTTTTTATTCCTGTCCAGGATGTTTATCTTTGACCCGCTTTTTCAATGGTAAGTAAATCGGCGCTCTTGAAACCAGGTTTTTCAGCATGACACTTGATACACTCAAGTCCGAGAGGTTTCTGGTTCATCGCTTCGTGGCAGCCAATACACTGTCGATGGTATGCCCCAACCGTCCCAAGTCTTCCGGGATTCCGAGAATCAAAAGGAAGCCCATGGCAGCTTGCACAGGATGGAAACTTGTTTTCACGATTTCCGCCCGATTCTAAGCGATGATGGCATCCGAGACAGATGGCCTGGTCACCCTTTGAGGCGTGAAAAGTCCGCGCGAGCGTGCTACTGTTAGAAATAACGTTGAGTTTGTTGGCAATCTTCGCATGCGGAAATTCGGACGGCATGAATTCTCTTTCCAGTCCCTTTATAGAAATTTTCTCGGGGACCTTTTCCTTATCGAGATTGAGAGTGATAAGCGGCGGCTCCACAAATTTGCCTTCTGAAAGTCCCTGATGGCATATGCGACAGGATGATTGGGGCAGTTCCGTCGCTTCCATCCACTGGTGGCATCCGGCGCATTTAGGAGTTTGCTTGGTTACAAGGTGACAGCCGGCGCAAGATTCCTTTGCCGCAGCGGCATGGAACGCTCTCTCGTAACTTATGCCACCACCCTTAATTGGATCTCCCCGAACGGTATGGCAATTCGAACATTTCTCGAGGGAATGGTGGTGACAGGAACTGCAAAACTGGGCCCTAGGTTCGTGACTTTTATGGTTGTATGGAACCGGCTTCATCCGTGAGACCGGAATGGCTTTCCCCGCTTGATCGGGAATTTCCGCCAATGATAGATCCATTACGTCTTTCTGGCCCCGGACGAGTCGGGGAAGCTTCCCAATTTCCTCGGGAGTAAGTTCTTTATGCTGTCCATGACACCCAACACAATCGACTGGTCCTAACTTTTTCTTTGGGTCCTTTGCTGATTGTGCGGTTTGCTGGGCGGCGTCCTTCATGTGACAACCGATGCACGCCGCATGCGCCACATTTTTCATTGAACGAACGTTTTTTTGATCAGACGACTTGTGGCAAGCTGAACATCTATTCTCGGTGTCTTTTTTGTAATAGAGCAGTTTCTGTTTATCGTCGAATGAATGGTGACACACTACGCAATTCTTGTTTTCGGGCCGAACTTCGCCTACCGTTTGCACCTTGCCTGCAATGTTGAAACTGGAAGGTTCTTTAAGTTTGTCAACGGACTGAGCGTGCTGTGCGTGCCTACCGTAATTGAATATCGGTTTCCAGCTCCATGGGGTTTGTGTAAGTTTTGAGCGCCTGTCATGGCATTTCCCACACATACCAATCTGGGGGCCTGACTTCTTACCCTCTGCGGCCATTGTCTTGTGACAACTGACACAGGCATTGTGGTAAGCATACATAATTGATGACTTGTCACTGGCGTCGAAATCTTGTTTGGGGAATTTAAACACTTTGATTTCGGCGTTTTTGAGATTCTTGTCGGTTTCCTTGAGGACATGGCAAACTGCACAGTCCTCGAGCTTCTTTTGTTTCAAGGCCTTGGTATGCTGGTCATGATCGAAAGCTACGGCGGGACGTTCCAAACGAGCTGCTCCGCCCGTATGCGCAATAGTTATCGGTCGACTTATCGCGTTTTCTACTCTTTGGTCCTCTGGGGACTTGGAGTGGATGAAGCTTGTCCCTCCGACAACAATCATAATGATCAGTCCGAGCAGAATGCCTGTTTTTCTGAGGTTGATCCTATACATAAATCCACTCCCTTTTAGTGGCGTTTCCACTAGCGCCTTATTAGGGTTAACTCTTGAGCTCATCGGGAACTTCCATGACTTCCAAGAGAATTTCACTGAAGAACTTGACGTGCATTCCCAGCTTGTAGCCGCCTACGATATCCTCTATCCCACTATGGCAGTTGTGACAGGGCGTAATGATGATTTTTGCCTTGGTGGCGGCAAGCTGTTCTGCCTTGACACGATTCCCTTTCACCCGTGAGGTCTTCCATGGAGGACCGCAGTTGATGACGCCTCCGCCGGCTCCGCAGCAGTAGTTATGCTCCATGCCGGGTTCAGGTGGCGTGAAGTCCTCGCAAACCATCGAAACAATTTCCCTGAGTTTCTGCCCCAGGCCTCTCCCTCTGACAATATTGCACGGTTCCTGAACAGTGACGGGCGTCTCAAATTTCTTTGAGATCTTTATGCGTCCTGTCGTAAGAAGCTCATGATAAAAATCAACGGCATGAATCAGCGGAATTGGTGGCTTTCTCCATCCAAGCCACTTCGGACCATCATACGCTGCCCCTCTGAAGGCGTGTCCACATTCTCCCATGACGATTCTTCTGGACTTCAATTTCAACGCTGATTCGTAATGGGCTCTCTCTACTCTTCCCATGGTCTCGAAATCACCGGAGTACATCGCCATGTTACTGTTATCCCACCCATCCAGAGACGGCATGGTCCAGTCAACTTTGGCCACTGCCATTATCTGGGCGATATTTCCGATGAGTTGAGCCAGAATCTTAGGTTCAGGCGCTATGACAGAATAAAAAACGTCAGCGCCTTCCTTGTCCAAAGGAATTCGAGCCGTTTTTATTTCGCCTTTGGCTTCTTCTTCCTGCCATTGCAGAGTGTCAATCCACTCATCCTGTTTCACCCACATCTGGTTCATGGTTACCGCATGACTGTTCACAGTGTCCTGCAGGAACTGAGGAACCATGCCAAGTTCGCTGCATATTCTGCGAACTACCAGAAGAAGGTAGGCTATATCGATTCCAAAAGGACAGTACATGCTGCATCTTCTGCATACGTTGCACTCTGTGTGGGCTATTCTGGAGCAGTCCTTAATAAACTCCGGACTGACGTGGCCTTTTTTCTTTATTATTTCCCATAGAGTCTGTTTAACTTTGCCGACTGGAGAAAACCTCGGATCGCGATCATTTGAGAGAAACCAGTGGCATGCGTCGGAGCACAAGCCACAGTGCACGCAGGTATTCAAGTACACCTTGAATCTGGCCGCTGTTTCCTGATCCAGTATTCGGTTTATCACGCTGGCGATTTGTTCAGTATTCAGAGCCTTGGCGGTTTCGTCCAGGCCAAGATCAGAGACTATTGGAATCGCAGGTAATCCCATGGGCATTATCCTCCCTTTAGATTGCTTCTCACCAATCCCTGGCATTGCGGACGGCGCCAAATTCGGATCCCATATAAGCTCTCGTGAATGGGAAGAAGAGCATGTGGCTCAATCTCGTAAAAGGGATAACAATCAACATCAACGAACCGCAGATCATATGAATGATGATTGTTGTCTCGTAATCAAACCACTGCCGGTTAGCCGCAAAACCCGTCACGAACGGAGCAAATGCAATGGCCAAAAGGACATAATCAGAAACATAGGTAACAAACTGAACTTCAGGCAGCATCACGCGTCTGAGCAAGAAAAACACGCAAGCCAGAATCACCGCTATCGTCATGTAGTTCGCGGCTCCTTCTGATATAACGCTCCACTTGGCCCCCCACGCAAACGCGAACATTGCCACATGAGCCAAAAGGAATATGGGTAACAGAACGAGGCAAATGTGAAATATAAAAGTCACTATTGTCACCTCGTATCTAGCTCTCATGTTCCTGGAAGCGAACGGAATTATCCAGTGGAAAATGGACCTCAAGCTATATTTGAGGCTCATGTACGGATATATGACCTTATCCTTCTGGGCCAACTTCAGCATGGTCACGAACTGGTAGACCATGCCACCTACAAACACAAAGAACGCTATCCAAACCAAAGGTCCACTAACAAATTGATACATCGGCGCACTCCTCGTTTTCCTATGTGAGGTCCTTCGAGAAAATGACTTTTCTGAAACAGAGTCCGTTTTCAACACACTTGACCAACAGTTTCGTCCCGTCCTCGCTGAAGACAACGTCAAACAGGTTTTCATACGCCGGACTCGTAATTTTGCCATCCACAACCAACAGGTAAGCCCTGTCTTTCCAGACTTTGGCTAAAACATGCTTTCCGTCCGGGCTGAAGACTGGATCCCAAACCATCTCAAATACTTCCGACCATGGAACCCCGTCGACCGATACTGTCCATGCTCCCCCGTCTTTGACCGCCGCCGCAACCCTTTTTCCATCGGAACTGAAAACTGGATCCAGGACCACGTCCCCAAAAGTCTTTGCCCACGCGATTCCATCAATTGCCACAGTCCATAGTCCAAACTGAGGCGATACTACGGCGGCAATCTTCCGGCCGTCAGGTCCAAACGTCTGACGCCATATCTGGTTGTATGGCTTGTTCCAGAGAGGTTCCCCGTTCAGTAACAACTTCCAGCCTTGGTTAGTAAGCCCGGGAGCGACAACATCTCGTGACCCCGGAATGAAGATTGGCTTCCAGACAGCCTTGTAATCGGTCCTCCATGGCTTTCCGTCGACTGCCACAGTCTGGCGACCTGACACCAAACGGACTTCGGCGGCTACACTGCCTCCGTCACTGCTGAATGAACAGTCCCATACGTTGAGAAAATTCGAATCCCAGGGGTTCCCGTTTACCGCAATGTCCCAAAGCCCTTTCCGGAATTTAGCCACATCGCCTTCCGACAGGGCCTCAAGTTGGATATTCCCGGCTGATGATTTCCCCTCGGGGCTTAGTTCAAAACTTCTCATCTGAATGAATTTGTTTTCCCAGACTTCTCCGTTAAGATAGACCCCATATCCATCGGATGTCCTGATGTTTGCCCCAGCCCCCTTGCCGTTTTGGCTAAATTTAAGGTTCCAGACGTATTCAAAAGATTCTTCCCACGGGCTATCATCCTCAATGATCGTCCATTCATCGTCATTCATCCCGAGACAAAAAAGCCTCCCGTCAGGGCTGAATCTTAGTGACCAGGCCTTTTCAAAGGAACTCTCCCAAATTTCACCGTTAACACAGGGAGTGAAGGTTTCATCTTCGTTCTGCACTAAGGCGGCTACCTTCTCCCCATCAGGACTGACTACAAATTCCTGGACTTCGCTAAAATCCGATTTCCATTGGGCAATGTTCGAAATTTCTCTGGACGATGGATCCCAGTCCCAAGATTCTTTCTCAGGGTAAAACAACGGGCTCATTTGCTCCTCCATGAAAGGGGGTTCCTGCCTTGGAATTTGACAGCGACCTCAACTCATTGAACCTACGGGCATATAGCCGACTTAAATGGTCTAATTAAGAGGCCCTTCACTATCCAGGGCTAACTGTTTCCCCTCAGTCGGGCCATGCGGGTTGACCGCAGGGTTTGATTCCGATTCTGCGCTTGACCGGTGGCCATAGGGAAGCCGAATAGTAAAAGTTGTCCCTACTCCCTCTGCGCTCTCAAAGAAAATCTCGCCGCCGTGCTCGGCGACTATCTTGCTTGTCACCAAAAGACCAAGTCCGGTGCCTCTATTTCCTTTAGTCGAATAAAAGCTCGAGAAAACCTTTCTTTTTGTCTCATCATTCATACCGGCCCCATTGTCCGAGATCTCAAAAATGACACCGTCTTCACTGTCCTCGAGTGTTCGAACAACGATTTTGTGAGACTCCTTTTTCTGGTCCATTTCACAGGCGTCTATCGAGTTCGACACGAGGTTTGATAGGCAGGTGTGAATCCCCCGTTGATCGAGAAATACTTTCACCATTTTTCCAAGATCCTGATCAAACTGTCTTTCTATTGTAATGGACTTTTCGTTGGCCTTAATTTCAAACAGCGTGCAGACTTCCTCTGCGAGCGCATTAGGATCTGTAGTTTCATACTGGGGCCTTCGTTCCTTGGAATACGCGAGGAGGTCTTTCACCAGATCGGATATGCGGTGAATGTTATTTTTCACCATGCTCCAGCCACGGTCCATCAATTTTGAATCTTTGTCCTCGATAGCGGTTTCCACCACATAGACGCCACCCTCAAGCCCTTGAATTATGTTTTTTATGCCGTGGGCGAGTCCAGCGACCGTCTGCCCGACTACAGCCAGCCGATCAGAAGCCTGTTTCTCACGTTCGAGGCGCTTGACATTACGCAAATCTTCCATGAATCCTACCGACCCCACAGTTTTTCCGAGGTCAAACAGGATTAGTCCAGAGAATCGGATGGGGATCGCCTCCCCTTCGCTCGAATACACTAAGGTTTCCTGTTCAACTAGTCGTGTCTCTGGGAGCGAAGTTTCAAGCTGTGAGGCCAGGATCATTTCCACAAAATGTTTCGGGAAATATTTTTGAAGGTCCTCATCACCTATGGCCTCCTGGAATTCATAACCCAACAGCCTTCGAGCAGCTTCATTGTAGATGGCTATTCTTCCATTTTCATCCGTCGCAATAATTCCGTGTATGGAATTCTCAATAAGATTAGTCTGAAAATCTTTGGATACCCTTAACTCTTTTTCCAGTTTGACCCGATCTCTGACATCAACTGCGATGAGCATGGCATAGATGACTTTACCCTTTTCATCAATAATCGGGGATGTGTAACTAACATAGTTGGCGTTTTGCCCCGCCACATCCAAACCGCAATGCTCCTTGATGTACTGTTTTCCCTCTGCGAAGGTCTTAACAGCGTGACAGTCCTCGCATCTTTCTCCCTGTTTCTTGAAAACCTCGTAACAATGCATTCCAACGCCACCTTTGAACAGGGAGGCCATACGAGTATTTTGGCGAACAATTCGAAAGTCCTCATTTATGACACAGATGTAGCAGGGGACCTGTTCGAAAAGGTTCTTGTAGTCCCATCTGCTACGAATCAATTCCTGGGTTCGTCGCCTGATCTGGTCACGCATCAGGTTGAAGGATGAGGCCAATTCACCAAGTTGATCCTTGGATTCCACCGGGGTTTTAAACTTGAAGTCTCCCCCGGCCACTTTTTGCATGGATAGTTGTAACCTGCTTACAGGCCTATGAACCCTGAATAAAATATAAAGAGCAATGGTCCCCAGAACAGCGACAAAAGTGCCTATTCCTATTATTACGATTTTCATGACCAACGACTGAATGTGAGCGTCAAACCCGCTCAACCGCATTTTCATGTCCAGCACGCCGAGGACCTTTTGATCTTCAGGATGAACATGACATGCCGCAGTGAAGCAGCTCGTCTGATTATATATGGGTGTTATCATGCCCAGGATTCTGTCTTCTCCCTGATAATGAATCCGTGTTCGTTTGTCTTTAGAGACTTGACTAAAAGGCTTGTCCTCTGTATGACATGTTAGGCAAGCCTCGGATTTCATGTCTACTTTGTTTCCAACCTCATTGGGATGGTTGGAGAATTTAACAAAACCATCGTGGTTATAGATCCTGACATCTGAAACTGATTCCTGCTTTCCAATGTCCTGGAGAAACGCCTTGGTGGACTCAGGATCATCATGAAGCATGTTGCTGTAAGTGGAATTCAGCACCGCTGAGCTGAATCTTGCCGCCTCTCTCACGATCTGGTCGAGATAGAAACGCCGTTGGACATCAACGATCAGATAAATGAACACCACATATGAGGCCAGGAGTATGAGTCCAACGCTTAACGCAACCCTGAATCCCAGCCCTCGCGTGCAGCTTGTCCATTTCTCCCGGATCTTGATCAACTTATACCTCCGACTTCAGATACAATTCTGACGCCTCGGCACAGTGTTTGGGCCAAACATCTCATTCACCAAGGACTTGCTTGATCGCCTTTAGCAACTCGTCCTTGTTCACAGGTTTCTCAATGTAACCATCCGGGGCGGGTATGGATCGGTGATGTATAAATTTCTTGAAATCCATGTATCCAATTGGAGATGTCGAAAATCCGGTGACCATGATAACTGGGACTTTCTTCAATTCTTCGTCTTTTCTCATCTCACGATACATTTTTATCCCCGTCTTTTCCGGCATCAACAAATCGAGGCAAACCAAGTCAGGTTTTTCATCGATTACCTTTTTGAGTCCTTCGACCCCGTCTTCAGCTTCGCAGACCTCGTACCCATTCTTCCTGAGCAGAGTTCCCAGGAAAATTAGGACGTCGGGCTCGTCGTCTATGACTAGAATTTTTTTCGGCATAACCCTTACCTCCTTAGGTTTGGTGGTTCCATTCTGAGAACTGTCTTACAGGGAGGCAGTCTGCTTTCTTAGCGTTTCAGCCGTTCCTTGTCCTAAGCTTAAGCAAGTGTGGCGCCATAATGACTGGTCAAGAAAAAACTATAATCGAGCCGACGTAAGGAGCTGGAATGACATAGATTAGACTTGGCTAGAAATGCGGTGTAGAGATCTTATCGTGTAGGACTCAGACTCGTAATCAAACGTTTCAATTTGTATCGACGTTTCACTGATGCGACGCGAAGTCGCGATTGGATGAGTAACAGGCTGTTTTTGTGCGTGTTTTTTGTGATGTTGCAGATGTGAGACAGTGTTTCACCATATGACTCAGTGCCCAATGCGGTATTTTTCCATCTTTCGCCAAAGTGTCGCGCGACTGATTCCCAGGCGAGAAGCCACGACATTTTTTCTCCAATCACAATCCTCCAATGCCTTGACAATGAGTTCTCTCTCAACCGTATTAAGGCTCATGGCCGCGGTTTTTGGTTTCTTGGAACCCGCTGAAATTTCTTCCAGCAGTCTGGCTGGTAGGTTTTCAGGGTATATCAGGTTGCCTTTGGCATGAACGAAGGCATATTCCACAGAATTAGCAAGTTCTCTCACATTGCCCGGCCAAGGATACCTTTCGAACACCTCCAGCACTTGGTCAGCAATACCCAGGATACTCTTGCCCATCTGCTTATTGAATTTTCGTATGAAGTGACTGACGAGCAAAGGAAGATCCTCGACCCTATCCCGCAAGGGAGGCATGTGAAGTGGAAATACGCTTAAACGATAGTATAGGTCGTCTCTGAATGAATTATTCAGGACCTTTTTGTAAAGGTCCTTGTTGGTGGCGGTTATCAGCCTGATGTCTATTTTTACGCTTCGATTGTCGCCTACTCTCTGAAACTCTCGCTCTTCAAGGACTCTTAGAAGTTTGACCTGAATCGCCTGGCTGATTTCACCAATTTCATCAAGAAAAAGAGTTCCGCCGCTCGCGAGTTCGAATTTCCCCACATGACTACGAATGGCGCCTGTAAAAGCGCCTTTGACATGGCCAAATAGCTCAGTCTCGAGAACACCCTCAGGCAAGGCTGAACAATTGGTAGCCACGAAAGACTTGTCCTTTCTGGGGCCGCAAAAATGTAAGGCTCTGGCTATTAATTCTTTTCCTGTCCCGGATTCCCCCTGTATCAATACGGTGGTGTCGGTGTTCATTAGTGAGTCGA
>JAZDKD010000759.1:0-3220 GCA_043803345.1 Pseudomonadota bacterium | reverse complement strand
TCATTATAGAGGTTTATGTGAAAATCTATCAATGCCAAACACCTAACTGTGGTTACATGTATAACCACGAAAAAGGAGACCGAAAGGGTAAAATTCCCAAAGGAGTCTCTTTTGACGACCTTCCAGAAGACTGGAAATGTCCTATATGTGGCGCCGGCAAGAAGATGTTCAAACCAATTGGGGTTTAATTCGGGGCTATAAGACCCAAAAATGTTCAAGAGGCCTAAATAATGACCATGCGCATTGTTAGCGCTGTGAGTATTTTTTTGATGTTGGCTCTGGCTGGTTTAGGGCTATGCGACACACCAAAACAAATATCAGTCAACACGGATATTTTGGCTAGTCTGAAATTTAACGTTCCGGAAACCCTTGCGGACAAAAAGTATCTGGGGTTGTCGGATGGTAAGAATTTCCAACTTCCCCAGGTTAAAGCCAGATTGCTGATTATCCAGATATTCAGCATGTACTGTCCCGTTTGCCAACGAGACGCCCATGCCGTGAATGAACTCCACGATCTGCTTCAGAAGGTCCCTGGATTACGGGATGAAGTGAAAATGATCGGCGTAGGAACAGGCAACACACCTTATGAAGTGAATGTTTTCAGAGAAAAATTTAAAGTTGCGTTTCCGCTTATCCCTGACGACAACTTTGCTATTCAAAAAGCCCTGTCGGATGAAATTCGCACCCCAACCTTCCTGGTTGTGAAGCCGACGGCTGAGGGCAAGCTGGAGATTGTTCTCACCAAAGTTGGTGAGATAAACGAGTCGGGAGAGTTTCTCAAGCGAATTATGGCAAAGCTTAATTAATTTGCGGAGGGTCCTGATGTCCGACAAAAAAATTTCGTCAAAAACATTTCTTTTAGGCTGCGTTATTGTATTAGCCCCATTGTGGACATGTTGGGCGTCAACCCCCGCTGATTCTTCAATATATAATCCGGGTAACCTGAAACCGATGGACACATCGACGGGTCTCAAGATTGGAGACCTGGCCCCGGCGTTCTCTTTGCCTACTCTTTCAGGTGGCTCTGTTTCTCTGGATCAATATCGAAACAAAAATAATGTTGTTCTGTCTTTCGTGCCTGCCGCATGGACTCCGGTGTGCTCGCAGCAATGGCCTGGATATAACATCGCCAGGGATCTCTTCGAGAAACTTGACACCGTCGTCATCGGAATCTCTGTGGATAACATACCGACGCTACATGCCTGGACTAAAGAAATGGGGAACTTGTGGTTTCCTGTGGCTTCAGATTTTTGGCCACATGGAGCGGTAGCCCAAAAATACGGTATTCTGAGAAGCGATGGCGTTTCGGAAAGAGCTTTGTTTGTGATCGATAAGAAAGGGATTGTCCGTTATGTTGATGTTCACGATATAAACAAAATGCCAAAACTCGAGAATTTGATTAAGGCTCTCGAGAAATTGCGACAAAACTGAATTAACTGATTTTGATATTGCAAGGGATTAGTTTCTGAGTGGTGTCAAACTATGATCAAATTCTTAATAAAATTGCCTTATTTTGCGGCGATGGGCTTGATCTTATGTGGAACTGTGTGGGATTTTCCATCTTACGCTGAAGATCAGCCCACAAGTGATTTGACTCAAGATTGTATAGCCTGCCATAGCTCAGTCACACCCGCGATAGTGGCCGACTGGCGACGAAGCGCACATTCAAGGACCACTCCAGCCAAAGGTATGGCGCGCCCTGAGCTTGAAAGGCGTGTTTCGTCCCAGAAAGTTCCGGATAAATTGAAGCAAGTTGTAGTAGGTTGCGCTGAGTGCCATACCATCAACCCTGAAAATCATGGCGACACATTCAATCACAACGATCAAAAAGTTCATTTAACTGTGACTCCGAAAGATTGCGCAGTCTGTCATCAGGTTGAAGAATCTCAATTTCAAAAGAATATTATGGCCTTCGCCCATACGAACCTTTCAAAAAACCCCGTCTATCAGACCCTGATGACTACCATAAACGGAACCCAGGATTTTGTAAAAAAAGCCACGGTTATTAGAGATCCCAATCAGAAGACAAGTGAAGAGTCTTGTTACGCGTGTCATGGCACAGACGTCAGGGTTCTAAACAAGAAAATCAGGTCCACTGACTACGGGGATATGGAATTTGTCGAACTCTCAGGGTGGCCGAATGACGGCGTCGGGAGATTGAACCCTGACTCAAGCAGAGGGTCTTGTTCATCGTGTCACACTCGCCACCAATTCGCCATCCATATGGCAAGGAAGCCGTACACATGTTCTCAGTGTCATAAGGGGCCCGATGTTCCCGGGTACAAAATTTATTCCGTGAGTAAGCATGGGACGATGTTTTCATCACTTAAAGAGGAATGGAATTTTAAGTCCGTTCCCTGGACCGTAGGGAAGGATTTCTCCGCTCCCACCTGCGCAACGTGCCATGTTAGTCTGTTGGTGAATCCCGAAGGCTCAGTTATTGCCAATAGAACGCATCAGATGAATGATCGACTCCCGTGGAGGACGTTTGGCCTAATTTATTCACACGCCCATCCCAAATCACCAGACACTTCCATAATTCGGAATGCTGATGGGTTACCACTGCCAACAACTTTCCTCGGAGTTCCGGCCTTTGATTACCTGATTTCACCGGATGAACAAAAAGAACGGCAAGAGACCTTACAGAAAGTCTGCTTGTCCTGCCATACAGTCGATTGGGTCAACGGACATTGGGGTCGATTTGAGAATACTCTAAAAACAACTGATGAAATGACGCTGACTGCGACAAAAATATTGATGCAAGCTTGGGATCAAAAACTTGCAGACAAGACAAACCCATTTGATGAGGCAATTGAAAAACATTGGACTGAACAATGGCTCTTTTACGGAAATTCCACTCGTCTGTCATCCGCCATGCTGGGATCTGATTATGGTGTATTCGATCGAGGTCGATGGTTTATGGGCAGGTCAATCCAGGACATGCTGGATACACTTCATTTCCTTGCCGGTGTAAGAAAGAAATGATTCAATTTTAGACGTAGGAGGTTTATTAGAAATGGAAAAGATCACATGGAAATGTTCAAAATGTGGGTACACTAAGGAAGCCGATCCAGGGGTCGCTCCACCCGAAACGTGCCCGATGTGCAAGGAAAAATGTGAATTTACAAATGTGACATGCTACATTCCCGAATGTGGGATGACCGGCCAGGATTCAAGATTGAAGTAATGTTTGAGACAAAGTTTCGGAATAGAGTGTAAA
>JAZDKD010000758.1:0-2360 GCA_043803345.1 Pseudomonadota bacterium | reverse complement strand
AGTTGGTTACGTCGTTAAGTTTCTTTTTGTTCGAGAAAAAAGGCCCCCAGCCACGAGGTCCTTCTTCTGAAAAAGAATAGATGTGGGCCTTTTCAGAAATGTTAACACGCTCCTGAGTAATTGGGGATTTGTATAAAGACCGATTACACCCATTAAATTGACAACGCCCTGCTGCCTTTGCCCATAATTCTCGTTCAACTTCATTGCTGATATAGCGGGTAATTTCTTTAGCCATTTCCGCACCCCTTGGTTGATTTCATTTGCCATGTGCCGGTCAACAATTTCTGCATCAGTCCACGTTTCTGTTTACGGTGGGCTTCCAGTTGTTTTCTTAAAAGGTCGATTTCTTTTCGGGCTATATTGAGAATAGACGTAACTTCAATTTGTTTATCCAACAACGGCATGGGAAATGAGATCGCGCCAAGGTCTTTGAAGCTGACGGTCTCTCGAACACTGCCCTGAGCGCTCCTGCGGATGTGTGCTTTGGCATCATGGGATGAAAGCCAATGGAGGAAAAAATCTGAATCGACTTTTTTTTCATCGATTTTGAAAACCACGTACATTGGGCTTAGTACACCTGCATCCCAGCCATCCAGACGGGCAATGGAGCCCACATTAATACGGGAGGGATTGTACGCGTACTGGCCGCTGGTCACAACCTTATAATTGCTCAGATCGCTGCTGGCAACCCGCCGTTCAAACCGATCTTCAGGAAGGACAAAACCCTTGTTGTTAGTGACACTGAGAACACGATTAATTGCAGTTCCGTTATTCCGCTTCGAGACCTCTGTAGTAAAGTCTCTTATATGCACACGTGGATGTTTATCGGTTGAAAACAGATTGTTAATGAGACGGGTGTTCTTCTGCTCCTTCGCCGCGATTAGCTGCTCGATCTTTTCTATGGCCACATCCCAAGTGGACAGAATAGATGCGATGGCGTTTTGTTCTCCAAGTGGAGGTAGGGGAACTTGAAGATTTTCAACCACAATTTTACTGATTTTCATCATACTGCCACTGGTACCGGATGCGGCACGTCGAAAATGTCGGACAGCCTCCGAGCTTCTTAAATAGTATTCAAGGAATGCCAAATGGATACGTGGATCATCAGCCCGGAATCTCATCATCAAATCGGGGTAGGCACAATGTTCTATCTGCCCCTTAAACAAAGCCGTTCGCCCAACTTTATCAAGGGTGTTAGAGCGGCTGATAAGAAAATCTCCTGAAAAAAGCAAGAACTTCTCAACTCTATGATCATCCACTGGAGCCGGTTTTATTTGTGTAATATCCAATCCGCTCCCATTTAGTGCACCAAGACCAAGTATCCATTGACCACTCGATGTCGCAGGACAAATTGGTGAGTAGCCGTTTTGAACCGGTTTTGTTAATAATTTTTTTAGCTTAATCTTTTTCCAAATCATTCTCCACCTTCTGCCTTCTTCTGCTTCCTTTGTCTGACGCTTTTTTTCGGCACAGGCACATTTTCGAACATGTCGCCGCCCAGTTTCTTTATGGTCTGACGGACTTTTCGGCTGACTTGCCTTCGAATTTTTGGCAAGTCAGACGCGTCCTGGGTCAACGCTCTTGCCTGAGTTTCGATAAACGCGGCTGATGCCATTTCCGAAATTCGTTTTTGGGGCAGGTTCAGATAATTCTCGCTGCTTACAACCGGCGATTCCAATATCAACCCGTGACAAGATATCACGACTTCACTATACATACGACGCATGGATTTTCCTTTAAATTGATCAGCCTGACATTTCAATCGTACGGTTTTTCCGTACGGTTGCCTGGAAACGTTCATTTGTCGTTAGCTCCTTTCGGCAGTTCCATCGTCTTGACCATTTTCGTGACGTCACGAAAATGGTCTGAGACTTTCACCCCCGTTGTTTCACAGGCGGTAACCGCCTTATCTATGAATCTCCTTATTTTCTGTTCCCGAACTGACAAGTATTCCTCGTCAGTTGCCTTCAGCCTTGGAACTTCATCGCACAATCTCCTTGAGCATGGCGGCCATCTTCGCCCGTACCTCGATGAGTTCGCTTTCGAGCTGATCGATTTCCTGCTGAACAGAATCGATGTCGATCTCCTTCTCTTCTTCGAAGGTGTCCACATAACGGGAAATATTTAGGTTGAAGTCATTCTCTTTGATTTCTTCGAAGGCCGCCGCATATGCGTACTTTTCAACTGATTGCCTGGCTTTCACGGTTTCCACGATTTTTTTGATGTGATCATCTGAAAGGGCGTTCTGATTCTTTCCCGGCAGGTAGTCGCGACTGGCATCGACAAATATCACATCCTTCCGGATTTGATTTGCCCCGCCTTTCTCACGACTGCGATCAAATATCAGGATCGCCACGGGA
>JAZDKD010000757.1:0-4184 GCA_043803345.1 Pseudomonadota bacterium | reverse complement strand
CTGCCGATTGAAAAAGTGATTGTATGGGATTGTGGCGGCGAAGGTGGTCTAACAGACCTTGGCAAACGTTTCATGGGAGTCATCCCTCCGATGCATGAACTGGCCCGTATTGCAGGATTGGAGTTGCCGGAATTCCTCGGGCGCATCGCAGAGCATGGTGCGGGCGAATCTTCAAAGAAAGAAGCAACTGAAAAGTAAGGATTCGATTCTTCAGATTGACTTTATTCCACCCTAAAAATTGATCTTAAAATGGCCATTCTTCAGGATCGCATGTCAAATACATGTCGCTCAAATATTTTACTTCCCTGATTACTTGGTCATGATCGGTATCAGGGTCCAAATTCATACCTGTTAGACGTTCTTCGAGATATAGGTTGAATCTGTCGATGTCCTCGTCTGAATATGTTTCTGTATCCCCCTCTGAAGCGTAATATTCCTCAAACATGCCTCAACTCCCTATTTTTCGGGCAAAATATCACACACTTTTTCAGCTATTGCCAGTTGCCGCGGGTCAACGGTAATGGAAATCCTGTCGTACCGTTCAGTATAATTTTTCCTCTTTATATAAACGTCAACAGCCCTTTCATTCCAAACGGAGCCAAATTCCGCCGCTATCGAGCGAATGGAATTGATCATTGAGTTTTCGTTCACTGTAAATTCTATTGCGTTTTTACCCGATAGACCTTCTATTCTAATCTTTGGTTTCATTGCGCTGTCCTTGTTAAACAACTTGAGATTTTGAGTCAGTCAACGTTCCATGAAAGTGGTTTACGAGAGTGAGTTGGATCACTATGGTGAATTTTAGAACTTTTTGGGGAACATTAAAGTCTTCCTCCCCTTGACCTTTAACAAAAAACCTGGTTCACGGCAAATTGACATTTTGATCTTTCCATGTGTTTTGAATACCCTTTGTATAGCATGTGGCGCACAAACCCAACAGGAGTGACCATGAAAAGAAACACAATTATTACAATGATCTTAGTAATCGTGGTTTTGACTTTGATCATCCTAGCTCAGGCCCATTCGAAAAACCTCGCCACGCTCGAAAGCAACACGGATTCCCGCGAAGTGCCCGCTCGATTGATCCCAGTCCCCAAAACGGTTAGCCCTGAGTTGAAGGAAGTTATATCCCGTCTTTTAAACAGGGCATTACCTGTTGTTCCTAACACGACTGAAGAATGGCGCAAAATTGTGGCCATGAAAACAGAGCAAAATAGAGCTGTTTTCAATCAATTAATAAAGCTGTTTCCGGTCGACATAAAAGAAGAGATAAAAGACGGAGTTAAAATATACACTCTCACGCCACCATCGATTCTTGAAGATAACAAAAAGAGAGTTATGATTCATCTGCGCGGCGGGGGTTATGTGTTCAACGGCGGAGAAACCGGAATGGGTGAAGCGGTTCTTATGGCGTATTACGGAAAGATTAAGGTGATCTCAGTTGATTATCGGATGGCCCCAGATTTTCCTTTTCCTGCGGCTCTGGAGGATTCGGTTGCAATTTACAAAGAAGTTCTCAAAATCCACAAACCACAGAATATCGGTATCTTTGGCACATCGGCCGGCGGTGGCCTCACAATGGCCACCGTGTTTAAGCTTCGAGACACAAATGTCCCACTTCCAGGGGCAGTTGGACTGGGAACTCTATGGGCGGACCTTACCAAAACTGGTGACACTCTTTACACAAACGAAGATATTGACGATGTCCTTGTGACCTACGACGGGTTCTTGGAGGCGTGCGCTAGAATGTACGCCGGTTCAAGCGACATGAAAGATCCGTTCATCTCCCCGGTTTATGGCAATTTTTCAAAAGGGTTCCCTCCCACAATTTTAACCGCAGGTACAAGGGATATGCTTCTGAGTGACACCGTGCGGGTACATCGTAAGCTTCGCCAGGCTGGAGTGGAAGCTTATTTACAGGTATTTGAAGGTATGTCTCACGCTCAGTATATAACAGCGTTTACTTCCCCTGAGTCACGGGAGGCCTTTCAGGAGATGGCGCTTTTTTTTCGAAATCATCTTGGCAAGTAAAGATTAAGTAATATTGTCAGACGATTTAAGCTGTTGTTTATATTGGTGGTAGTGCCGGGGCGCTGGTTCAGAATAGCAGCGAGGTTTCAAGAAAGAAACCGCTACGGTTAGCGTCAATCGTGTCAATTTCTCGCTTAAATTTAATATGGCCGTATCGATAACCACCACTGACATTCCATGTCCAGTAAGTGTTTACAGGTATGTCTACACCGGTTAGAGCTTCCCACTCCCAGGTTTCGAAATCGCTGTAATTCCACCAATTAACTCTACCAGAAATATTCGGCCTTAGAGCAATGCCCTCAACTATTGGATAAAATGTTCCATGGACTCCCAATGTGGGGAAAACCTTGTTCGCCTCTGACCTGTAATTATAGCTGGTAGCTCCCACAACAACCTGATTCACTTTAGTGTCGTAACCTGCAAGAACCAGATTGGCGTTAGCGCCAAAAAGAATCTGTGGCGTCATGTAGAAATCAAGATCATAGCCAAGTCTCCAATCTTTTAACTGTAGATATGAATCAGTCGAAGATTGGCCATAAACAGTTGAAGGCTCGGCTCTCAACCTGAACACATGGACAGTGTCAAATCTCATCGAAGCAAAATATTCCCAAGCCAATTTTTCCTTT
Organism: Pseudomonadota bacterium; assembly: GCA_043803345.1. Classification (GTDB taxonomy): domain Bacteria; phylum Desulfobacterota; class Desulfomonilia; order Desulfomonilales; family Desulfomonilaceae; genus CAJBEZ01. The sequence goes on along the minus strand of JAZDKD010000757.1, from coordinate 1,527 downwards.
GTGAGCCCCATGTTTTCGCCCAATCCGATTTTGGTCTTGTCTAATTGGATCAGATCCCCTTCAATATTGGAAAACCACATCCGAACGCCCGCGTTGGCTCTAATGCAATTGGGAACCTCCCAGGCGTAACCGGTTTGAACTATTAGAGCGGAGAGGACAAAAAAGCTTATTATTAGGGTGATCTTCTTCATGTGTTACAGCCTGTAGCGTTAATAACATAATAAACAACATGAGATATTTAAGATAACCTATATAATTTTAATTATATTTTGTCAAGATGTATCAGAATGTAGAGCCAAGATTCGAAAGAATTGTCTGAATTTTAGGATTGATAACCAAATTTACTCCCCAAATCTAACTGAAACCAGTGTTGAAGCGCCAGTTTCTTCCGATGTGACGCCAAACAGGCAATCAGCGCCTTCCATACTTTTCTTATTGTGAGTTATCAAAACAAACTGTGTATTTCTAGAAAGCTCCCGAAGCATCTGATTAAAACGATCAACGTTGGAATCATCCAGAGGAGCGTCTACTTCGTCCAGAAGACAAAAAGAAGATGGTTTATACAAAAATATTGCAAAAATGAAAGCTATGGCAGTGAGCGCCTTTTCTCCTCCGGAAAGTAACTCAACGTGCTGCAACCTTTTGCCAGGTGGTTTCACGATGATGTTCACTCCTTGATCTATGGAATTTTCAGACCCTATAAGCTCTAGCCCGGCTTCTCCCCCGTTAAAGAGAGACGTGAAAATTTCACGAAATCTGGAGTTAACTTCTTGAAACGTGGTTTGAAATAGTTGCTGAGTAGTTGTATCAATCTTTTCTATGGTTGAAAACAGTGATTTTACTGCGCCTTTTAAGTCTTTTTCCTGGGTGACTAGAAAGTTAAGCCTCTCTTCAACCTGTTGGCTTTCTGTTATGGCAGCCAGGTTCACTTCACCCATGGACAGGATTTTTAACTTTATAGCTTCAATTTCCTCTTCTTTTGGTTGGATGCTCCGACATTTTTCCGAGCGTATATTGACATCATATTTTTCCTGTATTCTCTCAACGCAATTTCTGAGATTCTCTTCGATTCGTACCAGTTCAACCTCGTTACAATGAGTGGTGTCTCGAAGTTGTTCAACGGCTTTAATAATGGATGATTCTTCTTCGGCCAAATTTTCAACTACTGGCTTGAGCATATTGAATGATTTTTGCAATGAGCCCTGCGCTGCCTGTAAGTCGTCGCGACGATCACTCAAAACCTTTTGTTGCTTGATAAGCTCCTCTTTTTCTTTCGAAATTGTCCGGAGCGTTTTTCCCAACGACATGGCTTCATGGTTGAGATCAAAAATTCCGTGCTCGCACGATCTAACAAAACTTGTGGTTCTTTTAAGATCTTTTTCTAAAGATTTCTTTCTTTCTTCCATCTGAGCCAGTTGGATTCTAGACTCGTTGAGTTTCTTGGTTTCGTCACTCAATAGTGACTGTATTTTTTGAATGCTGTCACTAAACGAAGCCTTGCTGTTTTCCAGAAAAGTTTTCTTCTGG
>JAZDKD010000756.1:0-3245 GCA_043803345.1 Pseudomonadota bacterium | reverse complement strand
CCCAAAATCATATCTTGGGATTGCTTCGACCGTCTCTTGACATCTGACACCACTTCGTTTGCTTTCCCCTCTAAATCGGCAATCGCCTGCCCCACTTTGGTCAGTTTTTTAATCGCCATCTCCACCCTTTCCTTTGCTATCGTTTCGATCTCTGTTAATAATCTATCTTCTGACTCTCTTATTCCCTGCAACTTCGAATTTTTATCGTCAATCTTTTCTATCAACTTGTCCAGTTCTTTCATCGCCTCCTTTTGGCATTCTTCTATCTTAACTATCTCGAGGCGCTGTTTTATTGTTTGGTCTATGTCTTCTTCCATGTCTTTTCGGGGAGAGGGCAGAATTTAGAATCTCCCTCTCCCCTATTTTTATTTTCCCTGCGATTCAATGTCCATCAAATCTTGGAGCAATTCCTTCAGTGTCTTTTTCACGTCTGCCTCCACTCCTCTATTTTTCAGTTCGGCTATCACATCCTTTTTTGTGACGGGAGGTGCCGGTTCTAAAGGAAAATCTTTCTTTATTTTGGCCAGATCCTCCTTTCTCTTTTCCTCCGGAGTCGGAAGTGCAGACGGGGTTTCGCTCCCCATCGGAATAAGGATTTTCCCTTTAAGTTCATCTACCTGTTCGGGCGTCCAGAGTTTTACAGGGTCATTCTTGGATGATTTGTATTTCGCCTCCCTTGAGATCATCTTCCTGGCCAGATGAGTGGCGAGGTGATCGCACTCGGGAAACCTCCCTATGTAATTCTCTCCGGCCTGAACCGTGATCGAAACTCCCCGGTATGAATGGGTGAAACTCTCCTTGTCTATGTTTGTGAAGCGGACTATCTTTCTCTCCGCTTCTTCCGCTTGTTGTTCTGCTATGTTCATGTTCGTATGGACTGATTATTCTTAATAATAATCTGTTTGCGACCTTTAAGGGTTAATCAACCCTATCCAAGAGCCGATCCACAAGCTCAGCTCTTGAAACGATTGATTACATTATGTTGATGTCCATCAGGCACGCTTTGTCGGCGGTTGTGTTTGCTATCAGACACCTGCCAACGACTGATGTGTCGAATAATCCTTGGGTAGTGTCGCAGATTTCCACCGTTCCTTCGGTGTCGTCTCCAGGTCCAGCCGTCACATTGATGGTGATGGCTTCCCCGGCCAATACCCCGCCAATTCCTCTCTTTAGAAACCATCCGTAGTCAGAAGCGGCGAATGCTACTTGTGCCACTCCTTTTAATGGAGTGACTAAAGTTGTTATCGCCACCTTCTCTGCATCGGGTTCATGTCTGATAGTGACTGCTGAGTCGGCTACCGCCAAAGCGGTAGTGAAGGCGTAATCGTAGTACAGTTCAAGGGTGTCTGCTGTGTTGTCTTTAATTTTGCCGAGTTGTCCCTGCCCAGTTCCACTGATAATAAGACACCAGTGATCCTGGTATGCTCCCACAGTCCATCCGGCCGCTGCCTCAGTGATGTAGATGTACTTTGTACTGTCTGCAACCGAAGCCGCCGAAGAGACCGTAACCACAGCCGTGTTGGCCGGGTTAGAAACTACCATGTATTGGCTGATAGCTTCTGTGGCTTGTAGGTACTCCCAAATCCTTCCGTCTGGGGTCTGTCCCCATTCGTTCATGTTGCTCATCTTAACGGTTGGCGTGTCAAAAACTGATTGAAAGTTTATTTGTTTCATTTTCTTTTTCCTTTTTAATTTCCGCATCCGACCTTTCACCTCCACTCGGCTCGTTCGCCAGTGAGGAAATTCGATGCGTCGAACCTTATTGGTTCGTCTTGGGTCTCAATTTTTTAAGACCCAAGCGAACTAACAAGGAATAGTTCTATTGCTCATCTACTAATCTCTTTGGTACATTTCTTATCGATCCATCTTTCATCAGAAGCTTGTACTCCTCTCCGTCATGACACTCACCAAGATTTTCTTTAATGTCTTTTGGGTCAATGAATAGCTCTTTGACTGATTTTCTGGTCTTTGATGTTTTGGTTTTTGTTTTCATGGTCTTATATCTCTTTATGAACCACTTGAAGCGATCAAAGCACTTGATCCATCATAGCAATTTGCAACGACAACAGTATCAAGAGCGGCTGGAATTTCTATCTTGCCAGTTGAAGCAGCTGCGACTACAGAATTACCATCAGCGAACATAGAATTAGATATTACTCCACTGATTCCTGAGGCACCACAAACTATGAACTTTGTAGCATCTTGGAAATTGCAGTGGTCTATGTTCCAATCATGAGCTGAGCCTGCTGGGATGTTGATGTGAACAGTAATTGCTTCATTGTTGACTGACTTAAAATTGCAGTATTCAACAGTATGGCCATTACTTGGAAGGATATTGCTTGCAAGATTTATTCCACTCAAACAACCCTGAAATGTGCAGTTGCTTAGTATCCCACCGTATCCACCAGTAATTGTCACACCGTAATAAGCTTCCGCACCAGTTTGACCGCCATTCTTAATCATACAATTAACCATTGTGAATCCGACTGAACCTGCGATTGTCGCATATCCGGTTATTCCGTCAAACCAGATTCCGTATGTTCCACTGTTCCTCGTGCAGTTGAACTGCAAACTCTCCAAACGGACTCCTGCCGCATAGACATGAAGCAGAGGATTCCCAAGTGCCGTCGTCGCATTCTTGATTTTCGGCCCCATATATGGCAATTTTGTGCCACCAGCTGGCGTCACTCCGATAATACTCAAACCGTGTTTTTCGTAAGGGATTGTCAAATCCTCGGCATACTGCCCTGGATCTGATGCATCGCTATCCGGATCCATCGCGGCAACAAATATAACATCCCATGCAGTCGCAGAGTCGATTGCTTTCTGGATTGTCGCAAATGGCTTCTCTATGGTCGTTCCGGCGTTGTCGCTATCGGTTCCGTGATCACCGTCCACATAGAAGTAGTGGCCAGAAAATGTCAGGGGGCTCGCTAAATCCTCAGGATAAATCCTGTTCCCATATTTCAGTGCTGAATTATAATCTCTAAGTTTTCCCATTTTAGTTTTTCGGTTTTAGTTAATATTCTCTCGACCTTTTAACGTTCTCTCTCGGATCGGATTCCCGTCCGGTAAAGAGCGCCGATGAGCCTTATTGGCTCTCCTCAGCATGGTGAAATTTTACATGTTCACTATTGCTGGGAAAAACCAATAAGTTTTCAATTCGATTATCTTTTTTATTTCCGTTGATATGATGAACAACTTCTTGGGGTGATAAATATCGTTTCAGTTTTCTTTCCATTATC
>JAZDKD010000755.1:0-8282 GCA_043803345.1 Pseudomonadota bacterium | reverse complement strand
CGATGATGTCAGACCTTATCTAAGAAAAGCGTGGCTTTTTGTCCTGTCCTCAGTCTCTGAAGGATTTCCCCAGGTTATTTTGGAGGCAATGTCATGCGGTTTGCCGGTCGTGGCTACAACGGCGGGAGGAATCCCAGAAATTGTTGAAGACGAGGTCAATGGTTTGTTGGCGCCTCCATGTTCACCAGAATCTCTGGCAATTGCCATGGCTAAAATCCTTTCAAATGAAAAAATGAGAAAAACAATGTCAGAAAAGGCGAGAAAAACAGCTGTCGAAAATTATTCGCTCGACCACGTGGTTAGAATGACGGAGATAAATATTCTTGCAGCTATCAGAAAAAACAAACGACCTAACTAACCGACTACTTGTAATTCTTGTTTCCACGACATCGTAAAATTCATTTGGATCAACAACGATAAAGCTATCGAACTGGAGTCCTATGGATCACTGCCCTATGGTTTTTTCGTTTAGGAATTTGCTTAAAGCTAGGCGCGCCATCTCATCAGCTCTCTCGTTATCTATATGTCCAAAATGACCCTGAACCCATATCCATTCAACATGATGCTTCGAGTTTAACTCATCCAGTTTCTTCCACAGATCCACGTTTTTCACGGGCGTTTTTTGCGATGTGTTCCAGTTTCTGGCTTTCCATCGTTTGAGCCACTCAGTAATCCCCAGCATCAGGTATTTTGAGTCAGTGGCCAGCTTCACAGAGCAAGGCCTTTTCAAAGCTTCAAGCGCTTTTATTGCGGCCATGATCTCCATTCGATTATTGGTGGTGTCAGGATCTACTCCCGTAAGAGTTTTTTCGTGGTTTCCAAATCTTAAAATAGCAGCCCATGCTCCAGGTCCGGGATTTTTCTTACAGGCGCCATCGGTGAAAATTTCCACCACATTATTCAAAGGCGCAGGCTTCATGAGTTAATATTTGCCCTCAGCCTGAAATAAGTTGTATGAGGACGTTCCTTGTCCTGGGCCCATCAAACTCACAAAAAAATATTCCTTGCCAGACGCCGAGCACTGGTTTGGCATCACCAATGATAACATGCGCGGCCGATCCCATGAGTGAGGCTTTTATGTGAGCGTCAGAGTTTCCCTCGGCGTGGCGATAGCTTTTTTCCACCGGAATCAATTCCGAGAGTTTTTTGTTCATGTCATAAACAACAGATGGATCAGCCGCTTCGTTAATCGTCACCCCCGCAGTAGTGTGCGGGACATATATTATAGCCGTCCCTTCAGCGATACCGCTGTCACTAATAATCTGACTTATCTGTCTGGTTATATCCAGAAATTGGGTTCTAAAAGAGGTCTTGATTGTCAGGGTTATCACTTTGCTATCCCCCCACCGGTTCATCTAAGCTCAACATCGCCTCGGCGAAATGACGGGCGTTAAAGTCTCGGAGATCGTCCATTTTTTCACCAATCCCCACGAATCTGATGGGTATTTTGAGTTCCTTGGAGATCCCTACAATTACACCGCCCTTTGATGTGCCGTCCAATTTCGTCATTGCTATTCCCGTCACAGGAATAGCTTCATTAAATGTTCTTGCCTGTAAAATTGCGTTTTGCCCCATGGACGAATCTATCACCAGCAATGTTTCATGGGGAGCGCTTGGTATTCTTTTTCCAAGTGTTCGCCGCACCTTTTTTAGTTCCTCCATTAGCGGGACTCTTGTGTGGAGTCTGCCTGCGGTATCTACCAGAACTAGCTCGAAATCATCTTTGATGGCTCGATCCATAGCCTCAAACACAACAGAGGAAGGATCAGCCTGGGGTTTACCTTTCACTACTTCACATCCGATTCTATCTCCCCAGATTTGTAACTGTTCTACCGCTGCAGCTCGAAACGTGTCTCCCGCGACAAGCATTACCCGTCGGTTCGCCGCAGTGTGTCTAGCCGCTATTTTGGCAATCGTTGTGGTTTTGCCCGAACCATTCACACCAATGACCATTACAATAAAAGGTTCCGTTCCATAGCCTACCCGCAAGGGGGATTCTACCTGCTCGAGGGCTTGTCTCACCATATCTCTGATATGTTTAATCACTTTGGCCGGGTCATCTATTTCTCTTCTCTTGACCCGTTCAGTCACTTGTTCCAACAAATCGTATGAAGTTTGAACCCCTATGTCCGCTCTTAGTAAAACTTCCTCAAGTCTGCTAAGCATCTGCTCATCAAGTTCCTTTTTACCGACGAAGATGCCGTCCAGGCTTTTGAAGAATCCTTTCCTTGTCTTGGTCAAACCCGTTTTCAGGCGCAATAAATCTTTTGCCTCATCCTGATCCTCTGACTTTGAACCAACTACTTGCGGCTCAGATTCGGTTTCTTCCGGAGGTTTTATCTCAGACTCTTGAGTATAATCAGCATCAGAACCAGCTTTTTCCTGGGGTTTATCCTCCAATCGATTCCGTTTGAATAATCTTCCCAGGAAGCCGGTTTTCTTTTTTTCTTCGGACATATCGTGTCTCTTTCTATGATTATTGGGCTGTTCCACCAACAGTTAACCACGTGTCGGGTTTGTCCGGTGTACCGATCCTCAGAGTAGGCTGTGCGTCTGAAACTGGTGCGCCTTGACCGTTTTTTCCGCATGTGCCTATCGAAAATCCTAAATCATCGGCAACCATGTCGATGTTCATGAGAACTTGCGGTCCATTACCCACAAGAGTAGCCCCTCTAACCGGTTCAGATTGTTGTCCGTTTTCAATCAAGTAACCTTCCGATACTTCAAAGACAAAATCCCCATTGACTGTATTCACTTCCCCTCCGCCCATTTTTGTTACCAACAGACCTTTTGGCGTAGATTTTAGGATTTCCGCCGCGCTTTTTGATGATGGAGCTATATATGTGTTTGACATCCGCGGGATTGGCCTATGACGATATGATTCCCTACGACCGTTACCGGTCACAGTGGCCCCTTGTTTCAATGCGCTAAGCCTGTCATACATGAATCCTTTCAAGTAGCCATTTTCTATTAATACATTCCGACGGGACTCCACACCTTCGTCGTCAAATGGATAAGAACCTCGCCTGCTTGGCATTGTGGGATCGTCAATAACAACTACGGCTTCATTGGCTATCTTTTGACCCAATGATTCTGAATAAACACTCATTTTCTCACCCACCAGGTCAGCTTCCAGACCATGGCCTACAGCCTCATGTATCATGGTTCCTCCAGCCTGACTCTCAAGGACAACAGGCATGCGCCCTGATGGAGCTTCTCTTGCTTTAAGCATCATTAACGCTCTTTCGGTAGACACTCTCGCAATACGCTCCGCCATTTTTCCATCAAACATCTCCATTCCAATTTGTCCGCCAAAGGATTCATAACCTGTTTGTAAAATTTCCTCGAAGCGACCAGTCACATGAACAAAAAAAACAACACCTTTTCGCTCAAAATCTATTATGGCTCCATCGGAATTGACCTGCCGAACGCGCCGGTTCTCATCCATGAACACACATCGCGCCTGAATCACCGCAGGGCCGTAGGACCTAGCGATTTCGTCGGCCTGTTTTAAAAGGTCAATTTTCTGGGTCACGTCAAACCTAGCTGGGTCAAGATGGACTTCCGAAATCAAAGGCTTTTCTTTTAGTGAAAAAACTATATCCCTGTTGGTTGAATATATTCCAGCGGCTTGAATAATAGACATTGCAAGTTCATTTACGGTTTTTGTGTCAGTTTGAGTAGAATACCCGTAGTAAGTCCGTCTATTCTTGATGATCCTCATACCCAGGCCGTAATCGATTCCTCGCTTTATTCTATCTATCTTTCCATTTTCGAATACTATTGAAGTTCCAGTTCTCTCTTCAACGAAGATGTCCGCAAAATCGGTTCCTTTATCACCGGAGAGTTTCTGAACGAGACGTTTTAATTTGTCCAAGTCTGGATTCATGGCTATTCAACCCAACCCTTTAATATAAAGTGATTTATAGATATTCTATTGAACATCCCTATATTATTTGATATACTCGACTCATATGTCATGGAGGTTAAAATGTTCAAGAAGTGTCCAAAACCAAATTTTCTGATATCAGCGAAAAGCCACAACAAAATTTCTCAGAATTGCGCCCGTCTGCATGAACTTGACAGCCAGATCATGGAACTGAGACACGCAAGGCGCAACGATGCGCCTCTTGACACGGATAAGCTTGACAGGCGGCTTGTGTCTTGTTTCGCTAGTCATTAGCATTAACTTTTGTCAAATATCATTGCTGTATGCCATTCCTTGACGCAATTTCCAAGCAGTGAGTGGCTCAAATCCCGAATGATATCGAGACAGGTCTAATGTCGCTCCGCCGCCTCAAACCTTATCTTACAGTCTTTATCTTGCTGTCCATATTGCTGCCAAGTATTGTGACGGCCTCTCAACAAAAAATCCCTCCAAAGACATTTCAGCAGACCATAGACGAACTCCAGCGACTTATCAACAGGGATGATTGCTCAGCAAAAGAAATGAGACAAATCGCTCATGACTTCTTGGAGTTACATAAAAGAGAAAAAGGAATTAACCGAATATCCAGCTTTTATTTTGCAGGAAAGGCTTACTTGAATCTCTATAAACTTTCCGGAGACGCGCGTCACATCGACAAGTGTATAACTTATCTCAATAGTTATAAAAAGGCTCCTCAACATTCCAAACACTACAGAGAAGCCCTTTTTGATATTAAAGAAGCTTACCTGTTGAAAAGGAAAAACAAAGAATTTACAACCCCTGGAAAAACATCAAGTAAGAGCAAGAAAGGAATTGAAGAGGCGAGTCCTAGCAATTCTGTCATGTCGTCGTTGACGCCAACCCCTGAAAATAAACCTAAGGTTGTCGATTCATCTGATCAAACTCGAGAAATTGCCCAACCATCGTATAATTTTGTATTCAGAACGCGTGATCGAACCCCAATGAATCGAGTGGGAAATCCGTTTTTTGTTCCAGACGAGTTTGAATCCATCGTCCCTCAGCCATTAGAGCCGAGAATCAAAAGCGCCGCTATCATACCACCAAGCGTAACTGACGCGAAGTCGGGGTCGGAGGTTCCCGACCTCTCCCCACCTAAAAATAGTCATGTGGTGGTGATTGATCCGGGACATGGAGGAAAAGATCCTGGAGCAATTTCTTACGATCGCAAAGTCACTGAAAAAGAAGTTGCCCTCGAGTTGTCCAAACTAATCAAAAAGAATCTGAAAAAATTATCTCCAAATATTAAGGTGTTTCTAACCAGGACTGATGACACTTTTCTAACCCTTAGAGAAAGGGCAAAAATTGCCAACTCCCACGGAGCCGACGTCTTTATTTCGGTTCATTGCAATGGTTCAGATTTTAAATCCGCCAATGGTCCTGAAATTTTTTATCTCAGCAAGTCCAGTTCGAGGGGCGCAATGAGGGCCGCTGCTCGAGAGAACGGGGTTTCACTCAGCAAAATGACTGACCTGGAAGCCACATTGATCGACCTGTTGACAACTTCAAAAAATAGCGAATCGACCAAGCTTGCCCAGGTTGTTCACAATTCCCTGATTGCCACTGACGCAAACACCGGGATAACATTTCGAGACAGAGGTGTGAAACAGGCTCCTTTTTATGTCCTTATAGGAGCCACCATGCCCGCTATTCTTGTAGAATGCGGATTTGTAAATAACCTGGCGCAGCAAGCTCCGGATTCCAGAGAAGATTTCATCAAATCCGTGGCCCTCAAATTGGCTTCAGGAACGTTGGAATATCTTCGAAAACTGCCAGCTAACCCACATTGACAGATCGACCCCTCCAATTTGACCAATAATCAAAAAACTCTTTCCTGGAAACTTTTAGAGCATCCGGCTGACATTAGAATCGAGGTGTATGGAAAGAGCGCTGAACAGGTTTTTGTAAACTCGGCTGTAGCCATGACAAGCATTATCACCGGGACTACGGAACACCCCCCAAAATTGTCGAGCAAGAAACTTGTTCTCGTTTCTGATTCACTTCAGGATCTCCTCGTGGACTGGCTTAGAGAACTTCTCTTTTTGTTAACCGTGGAGCGATTTGTTTTTTGTGACGCTTCACTGAAAATTGACGAAACAAATCCCATTGAAGCAATAGTGCTGGGATATTTCGTGGAGTTTCCTGATCAATTTAGGGATGGCGTAGAAATTAAGGGGGTCACATATCATGGGCTGTTATTTGAAAAAACCTGTGACGGCTTTGTGGCCCAGGTCATTTTTGATGTCTGATCCTTTGCAGTCGGCGTTCCATGTTCCCGGATGAGGTTGGAAATGCCCGGAGAGAGAAAATTCAAACTCAGGCGTCTTGACGATACACGTTGGGAAATACCGATGGTTGGAGGAATGCGTGTTCCTGGACTCATTTTTTCTGACTCGACCCTTTTGCCTGATATTGAAAAGGATAACAGCTGTGAGCAGGTTTACAATGTGGCTCACATGCCCGGCATTGTATCGCATTCAATCGCTTTGCCTGACATTCACTGGGGATATGGTTTCCCAATCGGAGGTGTGGCGGCGTTTGACCTTGATCAAGGTGTAGTGTCCCCCGGAGGCGTAGGGTACGACATTAACTGCGGAGTGCGCCTGGCTACCACTGGTCTGGCCAGACAAGATGTCATCCCCAGAATTAAGGATCTGGTTGATTCGCTGTATTCTGCAATTCCAAGTGGTTTGGGGTCCACTGGAAAAATCAGGTTGAACAGAAAAGCCCTGTCTGAAGTCGTTCGATCAGGCGCCGCTTGGGCCATAAAGCAGGGAATGGGCGATGGGTCGGATCTCGAGCATATTGAAGACCATGGCCGGGCAACTGGCGCCGAATCAGCGTCGATAGGCGACCGTGCTTTTGAACGTGGGAAAGATCAACTTGGGACATTAGGGTCAGGCAACCATTTTGTTGAAATCGGTTTCATAGATGAGATCTTTGAACCGGAAGTAGCGGAATCCTGGGGATTATTCCCTGGTCAGGTTACTCTGATGATTCATAGTGGGTCAAGAGGGTTCGGTTATCAGATCTGTGATGAGTTCTTGGCCTGTATGATCAAGAACATGGCGAAAGAAAAGATAGAACTGCCGGACAGGCAATTGGCCTGTACCCCAATTAATGGCCCTCTGGGCAAAGAATATCTGTCGGCTATGGCTGGAGCGGCCAATTTCGCCTTCGCGAACCGGCAAATTCTTATGAATTTGGCCAAAGAGACATGGGAAAGATCCATGGGTTTATCTCCGAGAGAGTTGCGCCTAAATCTATTGTATGATGTTTCACACAACATAGCCAAAATTGAGGATCACATTGTTAACGGCAAAAAAGTTAAACTGTGTGTGCACAGGAAAGGAGCAACAAGGGCTCTGCCACCGTTTCATTCCTTGTTGCCTCAGCGTTACCTCAAGTCCGGCCAACCCGTTTTAATCCCTGGAGACATGGGGCGCTGTTCCTTCATATTGGTGGGGTCGCAGGGGGCTATGAACCAAACCTTTGGATCGGCGTGTCATGGCGCTGGAAGAGTTCTGTCGAGAAATGAGGCCCTGAAAAGGACGAAAGGACGATTCATTGAACAGGAACTCCAGGACCACAACATATATGCTCGATCGACCGGGCGAAAAACCATGCGAGAAGAATCTCCAGAGGCGTATAAAGATGTTAGTTCGGTCGTGGATGTGGTCCACAAAGCCGGTCTGGCCAGAAAGGTGGCTTGTATTAAACCCATGGGAGTCATAAAAGGGTAATTTGGGATTTCGACTTGGCGACATTCACAAATGGCGCTCTGAAGGGCTTTTGCTCGATAGTCGTTGAAAAACGGGGCTGTCTGGAACAAAACAATAGAGTATCGAGGCTATTGCCAGCAATACGCATCCTGCTATCCATATGAACTTGAAATCCGCTGAACCGCTGAATTGTGAAACTTCCCCTCCAGCAATCATCCCCAAAAACTGAGTTATCAAAGCAGCCCCCAGAATAGTGAAAAGATTTACGGCAGTCATGGCCTGAGCGCTTATTGACGGGGGAACCAGTTCTTTAATGTGCGCGTATGAGATTTGCCCTGGCGCTGTGAGCATGCCTATCCCGAAAAAAGTGGAGAAAATAATTGATGTATTAGGATTATCCGGCCAGAGAGTCACAGAGCCTGTCAATATTGCAGACCCGGTCATTGTGAATAGTATTACTTTCTTCCGGGATCGAACGACCTTGTCACTCAAATAACCAAAAAATGGTAATCCCACCATGTAGCCAAGCCCCAAGAAGAGCAGAGCGTTGGCTGCGGCCATATCGGTAAACCCGAGACCGTAAACAAGGAAAGGAGTCGCCCACAGGCCTTGAA
>JAZDKD010000754.1:0-2843 GCA_043803345.1 Pseudomonadota bacterium | reverse complement strand
AAGCATAACCAATGAAAATGGTCGTTCGAAAGCCGCAGCGTTCTTCATAGCTTTTAGGGCGTCAGTGGCGCTTTCCACCGCCACCGGCTTCATCCCCCAGTAGGTAAATATTTCTTTAAGCACAAATCTGTTCATGGCATTGTCATCAACTATCAAAACAGGTAAATCCCTGAACTCATAAAAGTCCACTGAAGCCTTTTGTGGCAATGGCCCCTGACTAAGTCCAAGTTTGGTGGTGAAATGAAATGTGCTTCCCTTTGCTACCTCGCTTTCAAGCCACATTTGTCCGCCCATCATCTGGACTAATTGTGTCGAAACAGCTAGACCCAGTCCTGTTCCTCCATATTTTCTGGTCGTGGAGCCATCAGCCTGTTCAAAAGCTTTAAATATTTTTTGTCTCTTGTCCTCCGGTATTCCTATGCCGGTGTCCCTGACCGCAAAATGCAAGTTAACCTCGTCTTCTGACTCTGATTCCATCCGAATGTCCACAGCCACCTCTCCTTGGTGGGTGAATTTGATGGCGTTTCCCAGTAAATTTATGAGAATCTGATTCAGGCGTCCAGGATCGCCGACTACGATGTCAGGTATCTGTGGAGGAATGTGATAGACAAGTTCAAGGTCTTTGGAGTGAGCCTGGAGGGAAACCGCTATCATAGCCTGGGCAATTGAATCCCTCAAACTGAAATCCATCTCCACCAATTCAAACTTACCTGCCTCTATTTTGGAAAAGTCCAGAATATCGTTAATTAGCCTCAAGAGTGATTCCGCTGAAATTTTGACCGCTTCCAAATATTCCCGTTGTTCTGGAGAAAGGTCGGTGTTTAAAGCGAGTTCGGTCATGCCAATTATGCCGTTCATGGGCGTGCGGATTTCATGGCTCATGTTTGCCAGAAATGAACTCTTGGCCCTGCTGGCCTGTTCAGCCGTTTCGCGAGCTGAGATCAGTTGTTTTTCAGTAATTTTGAGTTCCGTGATGTCTTCAGATATTCCCACCACATGAGTCGGTTTACCTTTCTCATCAATTATTGGAACCTTCTTTGAGCGCAAGATCCTGACACCTTTGTCACGAGTAAAGACTTCCTGTTCTTGGACTTCCATGAGCCGTCCGCTAGTCAGGACTAATCGATCCTGGGCCTCAAACCTGGAGGATTCCTCCTCGGTAAATGTGCCCATGGCTGTCTTTCCCAGCATTTCGGCCGCTCTAAAACCGTAGAGATCCTCGCAAGTCTTGTTCCACAGAGTAAAAGTCAACCCGTCGGCTTCTTTAACAAAAACCCCGGTGGGGAGGTTTTGTATTATGGAATCCAAAAGGGCTTTCGTCCTTAATGTTTCCTCCTCAGCCAAAAGGCGTTTGGTAAAATCAGTGAAGAAGACTATGTTGCGAAGCCCAATAGAAGAGAATCTCACTTCTATATGCCTTCTACGGCCGTCTTTACATTTCACAATTGTTTTTACCGGTTCAATCTGGGATTCACTTTTTATGGCCGCATCGACTTTTTGATTCCATAGGGCAGCCGATTCTTGCCAACGGTTTTTTTCGGGGTAGGCGAGGGGCCACCAGTGAGCTATATCAGGCACATCCTCCTTCGTGTAGCCAAAGAGTTTCGTGAACTCCCGGTTTACTATTTCTACGTTCTGTTTCAAGCCGGAGGTTACTATCATGGCTATAGGAGCGTGTTCAATGAGCAAACGTAGAGTCTCCTCGCTTTGAAGCAATTCCCTCTCCTTGCCACGCAGCCGATCTTCAAACTGGCTTCTTGCGGCCACAAGCCGGCGCAACTGTTCCAACTCATTTATAAGCTGCTCCCTACTTTTCTCCTGATCGAGCATGTAAGCTTCCCCTGTCAGTTTTTGTCCAGGATTTCACGAATCGTATTCAAAAGTTGTCGTATGTCATACGGTTTTTGAACGAATCCCATCGCTCCGGCCGACATGACGCCATTGGCCGGTCCGCTCTCAGAATAACCGCTTGCAATAACGACCTTGGATTCAGGGTTGACCCTAAGAATCTCAGTCAGGCATTGTCTTCCATCCATCACCGGCATGATGAGATCCAGAATCACCAATGAAATTCTGTAGCCCTCTCGTTTATATATCTCTATAGCCTCTTTTCCGTTGCCGGCAGTAATTATGTTGTAACCAAATTCGCTAAGAAGCGTTGCTCCAAGATCCCTAATATCATCTTCATCATCCACCAGGAGAATTGTTTCAGTTCCACCTGTAACAATCGTTTCGTGGATTGGCGCCTCCAAGTCCGAATCTGTCTGCCTTGCGGGCAGATAAATTTTGAATGTGGCGCCATGACCAAGCTCGCTATAACATGTTATGTGGCCGCCATGCTGTTTGACAATGCCGTAGACTGTAGCCAGCCCTAAACCGGTACCCTTTCCGACTGCCTTAGTACTGAAAAACGGCTCAAATATGTGAGCCAGAGTGGCCTTGTCCATCCCCTGACCGGAATCTGAAACAGTCAACAAGACATAATTTCCGGGTATGGTCTCAATGTGCGCGCTACAATATTCCTGACCCAACCGAACGTTATTGGTTTCAATGGTTAATGTTCCGCCATCCGGCATGGCGTCTCTCGCGTTAACGCCAAGATTCATTAATATTTGACCTAGCTGAGAAGGATCGGCGCTGATTGATAGGAGTTCACTACTGAGGCGCAAAGAGATTTTAATGTTCTTGGGTATGGTTCTAGAGAGTAAATGTTGGACCTGTTTAATTTCCTGATTCAAGTTCACAGTAACATATGTTGTTTCAACCTTTCGGCTGAATGTCATCAAACTCTTGACCAGATCCGCCCCCCGCTTTCCCGCCTTGTAGATTTTCTGGAGATCATC
>JAZDKD010000753.1:0-3813 GCA_043803345.1 Pseudomonadota bacterium | reverse complement strand
CCAGATAAGAAAAGTTTTTCTAAAACCACCAAGACTTCGAAAAATGCTACTAAAAGCAAAATTTCAAAAAACAAAAAATTACATAAGTCATCCGTAAAAAAGTCAACAAATTACAAGAAAGCCGCCTCCAAGAGATAATTTATTGAATTAGACTATTACCAAATACTTTCAGACTCAAAAAAATTGAACCCACCTTTTTCTTACAAAGGGTGGGTTTTTTGTTAATATAATTGGTTAGAGGTTTGGCAATGGCATCTAATTATACTAAGTCAATTTGTATCCACGGCCATTTTTATCAGCCCCCTCGAGAGAATCCGTGGCTTGAGGAAGTTGAAAAACAGGATTCAGCTCATCCGTTCCATGACTGGAATGAAAAAATTACCTATGAATGCTATCAACCAAATTTGGAAGCGAGACTGCTTGATGAAAATGGCCGGTTGCGCGGAATAATCAACAATTACGAATTTATTAGTTTTAATTTTGGTCCTACTCTGCTTTCCTGGCTCGAACGTCATGAAAAGAACACATACGAATCCATTTTAAAAGCCGACATGGTTTCCAAATTTGCACGGTACGGGCATGGCAATGCTTTGGCCCAAGCTTATAATCACATGATTTTGCCGTTGGCGACTAAATGTGACAAAATAACCCAAATTATTTGGGGTTTGAAAGATTTCAAACACCGTTTCAAACGCGAAGCTGAGGGCATGTGGCTTCCGGAAACAGCTGTAGATCTGGAGACACTGGAAGTTCTTGTAGACCAGGGGGTACTTTTTACAATCCTTTCTCCCAAACAGGCCAGCAGATGTCGCGACAATTTTTCAGGGCGATGGCAAACCGTTGACGGTAGTTCATTAGATCCTTCAAGACCTTATCTGTGCTTTTTGCCTAGTGGATCACATATTACAATTTTTTTTTACGACGCTCCGGTTTCTCAGGCTATTGCGTTTGAAGGTCTTCTCAATGACGGCTCTATCTTCAAGGAAAGACTTCTGGGAGCTTTTGCGACAGACCGTTCATGGCCCCAACTAGTTAACATAGCCACTGACGGTGAGTCTTACGGACATCATCACGGATTCGGCGAGATGGCGTTGGCTTTTGCAATTGAACAATTACTATATGAGCCGAATGTCAGATTGACCAATTATGGAGAATTTCTTGCCAATCATCCAGCTACGGCTGAAGTCGAAATAATCGAGCGGACTTCTTGGAGTTGTTCACACGGGGTTGGTCGATGGACAAGGGATTGCGGTTGTTCAACATCCCAAAAACCTGGATGGAAGCAATTGTGGCGAACCCCCCTGAGAACGTCACTGGATATAATAAGGGAGAGAGTCGACGAATTATTTGAAAGACGTGGGTCCGAACTGTTCCTGGACCCATTCAGGACGCGAAATGATTATCTTGACCTGATCCTGAAAAACCGCACTGAAATTCAGTTGTTTCTAAAAACCTACCAAAAAAAAGAACTGTCCGCATCTGAATCGGTGGAGGCCCTGAGTTTACTGGAAATGCAAAGAAACCGAATGCTTATGTATACCAGTTGCGGGTGGTTTTTTGACGATCTCACCGGTATAGAAACTTTACAAATACTTGAATACGCAGCGCGTGTACTTCAACTTGCAAGTGTTTATGATCCAGGATTAGCGAAAGAATTTCTAGGCGAACTTTTTAAAGCGACTAGCAACGCGCCCCCGCAAATGAATGGGGAACAAATTTTCAGAGAAAAGATCATGCCCCACGTGGTTGATTTGGCGCAAGTGGCGGTTCATGTTGCGATATCCGCGCTTTTTGACAAGCCTAGAGCTAATCAGGATATTTATGTGTACAAAGTACACATGATGGACCTATTGCGGGAAGAATTTGGTGATCGGGTACTACTGATAGGTCAAACCACTGTGCAAAGTTGGGTAACTCTTAAAGAAGAAAAACTTGTTTTTGTCGTTTTGTATTCGGGTGCGGTTGACCTGCGCTGTTCGGTTCAAACGTTTCCAGAGGACCAACAATATTATGAAAACCTTAGAAGCGATTTGGCCGAAAGTTTCAAAAGACATTCATCAACCGAATTAATCAGAAAACTCGACAAATATTTTCCACATAAATATTTTGCCTTTAAGGACCTCTTTGTTGAACAAAGAACTCGGCTACTTGAAATAATCACTAAGAAAATGTTTCAAGATCAAGCTGTATTGCTTACGACATTCTACAGAAAGAATGAAGATTTTGCCCGACTTATAGTAAACCATGGAGCCAGGCTTCCTGATACGTTTAGAGCAGCCGCCCGATTTGTCCTGAATCGTCAATTTCTGAAAGAAATTGAAAAACTATCCCAAGAAATGTTCCCGGAGAGTCTGGAGTCAATTCTCAGGGACACACATTTTTGGAAAATACAGTTAGATTTGAGCGCCGCCCAAAAAATGATCAGTCACCGCATAAGACTTTTGGTCGAAGAACTGGGTCAAGACTGTTCAAATCAGTCTTCATTGTCCGAGATTTTCAGATTTTTGGACATGGCCCAGCGACTGGAGGTTTATTTGCATCTTAGCGAAGCCCAGACGACTTTATTCAGAATTTTAAGGGAAGCTGAAAATACATCAGATTTTCACATACCTCCCGGAATAGTGCAATTGGCAAATAGATTGGCGGTCAGATTAAATGGTTTCTAATTGGCAAATGACGGGGAACAAGATTATCTGGTCTCTATATAGCCGAATTCCTTAAGTTTGTTTATGTTCTTTGTCCAGTTTGGGGAAACCTTCACAAACAACTGGAGTCGAACCGACCGGTCCAGGAACGCTTCAATGTTTTGACGAGCCAATGTTCCTATTTTTTTAATCATCTGTCCATTTTTCCCTATCAGGATTTTCTTCTGACTATTCCGTTCAACGTGAATGTCACCTTGAATTAAAACTTTGGTCCCATCGTCACGGAAGGTTTCAATGCTTACCGCAGTTTTGTGTGGAACCTCTTGCCCCAAGAGATTCAGAATCTGTTCACGGACAATTTCAGAAGCGAAGAATCTCTCCGGCATGTCGCTTAAATCATCTTCACTGTACAGAAAAGGTCCTTCTGGCAAGAGTTCTATCAACTTATCAATTAATTGTTCACAATTCTGACCGGTGAGAGCGCTAACCCCTATAGTGAAATCCAATCGCGAATCACACGACGACTGTTTGACGATATTATCCAGCATTTGTGTGTCTATTACATCTATTTTGTTAACGGCTTTAACGACTGGTTTGCCGGATTCTCGCACGAGAACGTCAAGTTCCTCTAACAATTGGGATTTCTTAATATTCGGATCAACGACATAAAGGATTAAGTCCGTTAATTTAATAGTTTTTCTAATGCATTCGAGAAAGACTTCATTAATAATAGTTTTTGCTTCATGAAATCCGGGCGTGTCTTGGAATATGATTTGAGCTCCAGGACGAGTTAGAATAATCGATACGGTATTTCTGGTTGTTTGAGGTTTTTTTGAAACAATACACAATTTTGTCTGTGTGAGTTGATTCACAAGAGTTGATTTGCCCGCGTTGGGTAGTCCCACAATCGCTACAAATCCTGACTTTGACGTCGGTTTACCATTCGGTTTCACTAAATATCCTTGACCAGGTCTGCGGTTAGGTCTATAAAATTATCTTTTACGGTAGTGGAGAGATGCCCGAGTGGCCGAAGGGGCGCGACTGGAAATCGCGTGAATGCCCACAAGGTGTTCCGAGGGTTCGAATCCCTCTCTCTCCGCCACACGAATCCCCGCTGCTCCCCGCCTGTTCGCATATGCCACGATGGCCGGGTACGCGCGCATTCTAC
>JAZDKD010000752.1:0-8615 GCA_043803345.1 Pseudomonadota bacterium | reverse complement strand
GAACGTAGGTGTCGCAGGCGGTGGGATCAGTGCGCTGCGCGGACAGCCGAATGTCCAGGGCTCAACGGATGGGTGCCTGTTGTTCAATCTAATTCCGGGCTACCTTAAGGTCCCCAGATCATCTCAGACAACCCTTGGAGACTACTTGAAGGCGTACACACCGACCACTGCTGAATCTCAGTCGGCGAACTGGTGGCAAAACTATCCAAAATATACAATGAGCGTTCTCAAGTCATTTTTCGGGGACAAGGCCGTTAAAGAAAACGATTTTGGCTATTCCTGGCTGCCAAAGGCTGAGGACGGCAAAACTTATTCCTGGCTGGATCTGTTCGATGAAATGTACTCCGGCAAGATAAAAGGCTTGTTTCTTTGGAGCCAGAACCCGGCAGGAAGCAGCCCAAATTCAAACAAGACTTTAAAAGGGCTTAGCAATCTGGATTGGCTTGTTCACGCCAACATATTCAACAACGAAACCGCTTCTTTCTGGCACGGCCCTGGGATTGATCCAAAAAAGGTAAAAACTGAGGTATTTCTATTGCCTGCGGCTTGTTCCGTCGAAAGAGACGGTAGTCTAACCAACACTGGCCGTTGGGCACAATGGCGTTACAAGGCCACGAACCCGCCGGGCGACGCAATTCCTGATGGAGAGATGGTTAACCGGCTCATGGCGAAGATCAAGGCGCTCTATGCGCAGGAAGGTGGAAAATTCCCCGAACCGATTCTCAATTTGAAGTGGGACTACACGGACGCCAATGGCGCATTTGACCCACACAAGATGGCAAAAGAGATCAACGGATATTTTCTGGTGGATAAGACTCTCAAAGATCCGACGGGAAAAGACGTTCAGTTCAAGAAAGGAGACCTCGTCCCCTCTTTTGCATATCTGCAGGCAGATGGCAGCACTTCATCCGGTAACTGGCTCTACGCTGGGAGTTATACGAGTGCTGGCAACATGATGGCTCGCAGGGGCAAAGAGGACCCAACCGGACTTGGCCTCTTCCCCAATTGGTCCTGGGCGTGGCCCGTGAACCGAAGGGTACTGTATAATCGGGCATCTTGCGACGTCAACGGTCAACCGTGGGATCCCAAGAGGGCTGTTTTGAAATGGGAAGGCGGAAAATGGGTCGGAGATGTGCCGGACGGCGCTTGGCCACCCATGAGCAATAAGGAAAAAGGCAAGCTCCCCTTCATAATGAAACCGGATGGCCTGGCGTCCTTGTTTGGTCCCGGTATGGTTGATGGACCATTCCCAGAGCATTACGAACCGGTGGAAAGCCCCTTATCAAGCAATCTTATGTCAGGACAAATGAACAATCCAGCCATAAAGATTTTCAAGAGTGATTTGGACAAAATCGCGTCGGGGGATGCAAAGTTTCCCATAGTGTGCAGCACGTACACGGTCACCGAACACTGGTGTACTGGCGCTTTCACCCGATGGCAGCCTTGGCTTCTTGAAACCCAGCCTGAACTCTTCGTAGAAATTAGCGAACAGCTTGCCAAGGAAATTGGAATAAAAAACGGCGAAACGGCAAGGGTTTCCTCGATTAGAGGAGAAGTCGAGTGCGTGGCTATGGTAACACCCAGATATCGTCCGTTCCAGGTGGCTGGTCGTGTGGTGCATCAGGTCGGAATGCCTTTCTGTTTCGGATGGCTGATCCCGAAATCGGACAAGGACCCTACCACGAACCATCTCACCCTGGGCGTGGGAGACGCCAACACCATGTGTCCTGAATACAAGGCCTTCATGGTAAACGTTAAAAAGGCATAAGGAGTTGTAAGAAATGTCTAATGGATATTCAATTATGGTGGATACAAGCAAGTGTACAGCTTGCAGGGGTTGCCAGATCGCATGTAAACAGTGGAATCAGTTGCCGGCTACAGCCACGAAAAACTGGGGCAGCTACCAGAATCCTCAAGACCTTTCGGCGGACACCTGGAAGTTGGTCAGATTCTCCGATGGTTCTAATCAGGAGGGGAAACCATACTGGCTGTTCTTCTCGGATCAATGCAGACAATGCCTCTCTCCAGGCTGTATGGCTGCTTCGGAAAACGGGGAAATTAAGCAGGATGAGAAGACAGGGGCTGTTTTATTCACGCCAAAAACAAAAGACCTGGATTTTAAAGCTACTCTTGAGGGATGCCCTTTCAATATCCCTAGACAAGACCCCAAAACAAAGCAGCTTGTCAAATGCACAATGTGTTTTGACAGAATCACCAACAATCAGATCCCCGCTTGTGTGAAATCCTGTCCTACAGAGGCCATGGTTTTTGGGGAACGGGAGAAGATAGTGAAAATGGCAAAAAAGCGAACGGAGGAACTCAAGAAAGTTTATCCGAAAGCCGCTGCTCTCAACGCTGATGATGTTAGAGTGATCTTTGTGGTAAGAGAAGAACCGAAAAAGTACTACAAGTTCGCTGCAGGAAAGTAGTTCCAATTCTTTTCCGGGACGCAAAATATGATTTGCCGGCGAACGGCTGGATCTAGGAACAACAGCCAATCGATTGCCGCAAACACATTGCATCCCCATGGGAAAACCCCGATATAGTTAACTCCGGCTTTACCGGAAAAAACTCACAAGATGCCACACGCGGTTGATGAGCGTAGGGTCGAGCCGGCGAACCTTCTTTTCTAATCGTCTCAAAGATAAATGTGAAGCCCGACCGCTGCTCCGATGCGGTCGGGTATTTTCCCGCGAGAATAAGCTGATGAACGAGATATCTATGAACCGTCCTTTGGTAAGGTCGGTCCCATGAACTGAAAGCAGGAAGTTTACTGGCGCTAAAGTCACGGCATCAATGAAAAATATTATGGATTGACTAAAGAAGAGCTGAGTCAAGTCATGAAAATGACTGGACCATCCTATTGGGTTATATTTGCAAAAATATGAAGCTTTACTACCTGACTCTTCGAATCGTTTGATTGAACAAACACTGTCTGAGTTTTCTTTCCAGACCTTAGCCCCGAAGAATTGTATGATACGGAGATATCGCTGGAATGCCCCGGTGGAATTTCTTGGTTACCTATAGAAGCCTTTGTACACCCACATGAAGTTCTTACTGCGTCAATATTGAGGAAGGCGTCCCCCTTGTTAGCTACGTAAAACACAGTTTCAACGACATCGCCCGCGCGAATATCCCCAAAATCGTGCGCAGTTTTCTGAAAAAAGATGTGAGGGCCTCTCACTGCCCAAAGCACTGCTGGAACTACCAAAAAAATCAATGCCAGACCGAAGTTAATGCAAAATTTTCCTCGCAACATTGTTCCTATTATCCTTTCGCTAATATCTGCAACGACTCAAACTATAATAAACATCGTTTAAAACTATCTTAAAAATCTTTTCGTATCAAGAAATCTAGTAAGTTGCCAGCGAAAAATTAACGAACCTGAAAAATAGACAGACCGCAATGGTCAAATTGTCGGATCTGAATTCCGCTGGCCGACATTATGCCAGTCTATTAAAATAAACCTGGAACTAATTGAAAAGATTACAATTACTATCGGGCTTGGACCATGATGGAGCTTTACTTGCCTGGGTAAGTGTGCCCATAGGAGCGGAAAACCGGCAGAAGACAGTTGTTTTCTAAATCCTGGAAGCCAACAACCAACCAACCGGGCGAGTCATAATTGACATAGTATATTTCGATTTGACAGATCGGAATGTTGTGGTATTATTTTCTCGAAATCTCCCAAGATTTTGAACGAGGAAACATCCCCATGTTCCGATCTTTCGGCTTTACCTGACATGGCTTTAATCTAACTACCCGTGCTAGGTAGGCTCAGGGCCAGGCCGGAAGACTCATTTATTTCGCCTTTCTCACTCCATCATTTCAGAAATTCTTCCATTAGAGGTCATGAGCTGCCCTATGCGTCTGAGGCTTTAACGAGGACGTGGGAAACGCATTGCGGTTGTGCCGCAAAGGTCGCCCCATAACAAATGAATCCAGTTTACGTAACCGAAGTAGCCTGATGAGGTGATAGGAAGTGGAAGCAGCTCTAAAACAAATGCCAAAGGTTGTAGGAGAAAGTAATTTTGGAGACGTAATGGTTGTTGGTGGAGGCATCAGCGGCATTCAAGCCGCTCTCGATCTTGCCACCGCAGGGTTTAAGGTCTATCTGGTTGAGAAATCGCCGACCATCGGTGGTAAGATGGCGCAGCTTGATGAAACCTTTCCAACCAATGACTGCTCCATGTGTATTGAATCCCCCAAGTTTCTCGAATGTAAGAGACATCCTAATATAGAGATCCTGACTATGACCGAAATTGATAGTGTAGAAGGTCAAGCAGGCGATTTCAAGGTTACCGTTACCAACAAACCAAGGTATGTCAAAGAGGATCAATGCACCGGTTGCACAACCTGTGTGGAGTATTGCCCGGTCTCGATCTTTGACCCGTTTAATCAGCGCATATCCACGAATAAAGCCGTCCACATTTACTTTGCTCAAGCGGTTCCTCTTGTCCCTTATATCCACGAAAACTGTCTGTACCTTGACGGAACGAAATGTACGATCTGTGAGGGGGTCTGTAAAAATAAGGCCATAGACTTTCATCAAATGCCCGAAAAAATAAAACTTACGGTTGGGGCAATAGTTTTGGCGCCGGGATACGAGGTTTTTGACCCTAAGGTAACAGGCGACTATGGATACGGGAAGTATGAGAATGTGGTTACCAGTCTTGACTACGAGCGTCTGTTATGCGCCACAGGACCATACGAAGGTGAAATCTTACGCTCTTCCGACAAGAAGCATCCACGCAAAATAGCCTGGATTCACTGTGTTGGTTCCAGGCGGGTCACTCAGGGGAACAGTAGCTACTGTTCTGCGGTATGCTGCGCTTATACTCAGAAACAGGTGATTTTGACAAAGGACCATGACGCTGAGGCCGAGTGCACGATATTCCACAATGATATTCGCTCATATAGCAAGGGGTTTGAGCGATTTTATCATAGAACGGAGAGTTTTCCAGGGGTTCGTTTTATTAGAAGCTATGTGTCGATGGGAAGAGAGGATCCCGAAACCAAGAATGTAACTCTAAAATACTCCACTACGGATGAAGGTGTCAAAGAAGAAGAATTTGATATGGTGGTCTTGTCCGTCGGATTAAAACCTCCTTCAGATAGCAAGGCTCTGGCGGATAAACTTGGCATCGCTCTCAATTCTCACGGATTTTGTTCAACCAACCCTGTCAACCCCATTCAAACCTCGCGACCTGGGATTTTTGTAGCTGGAACCTTCCAGGGTCCTATGGATATCCCAGAGTCTGTTTTCACAGCCAGCGGGGCTGGTTCACAGTGTTCTGAACTCCTCTCCTACCGAAGAGGCAATCTATCCAGGGAAAGGATCTATCCTCCCGAAAGGGATGTCTCCAACGAGGATCCAAGGATAGGGGTTTTTGTGTGTCATTGCGGGGCTAATATCGGAAGAGTGGTCGACGTGCCCTCTACAGTTGAATACGCCTTAACCCTACCCAATGTTGTCCACGCTCAGGAACAGCTCTTTTCATGCGCTACCAATTCCGCCAAAGAAATAACAGACACAATAAAGGGGAAGGGGCTCAATCGTGTCGTCGTGGCCGCTTGTACCCCCAGGACCCATGAGCCGATCTTTCGGGATACACTCCGGGAAGGCGGAATTAATCAGTATTTCTATGATATGGCGAATATTCGAGAGCATTGCGCCTGGGTCCATTCGAAAGAAAAGGAAGACGCTACCCAGAAAGCAAAAGATTTAATCCGAATGTCGGTTGCGCGAGCCAGCTATCTAGAGCCATTGCAGGAATTTGATTTGCCGCTTAATAAGGCTGTGTTGGTTGTCGGAGGGGGTATAGCCGGGATGACCAGCGCCCTGAGCTTGGTCAATCAGGGCTTTGAGGTTTATCTTGTGGAGAAGGACGCGGACCTTGGCGGAATGGCGCGAAGAATCCACTACACACTTGAAGGACTGAATGTTCAGGCTTATTTGCAGGATCTCATCCAAAAGATCTATCAGCAACCGTTGGTCCATGTGATTACAGATGCGACTATTTCAGACGTTTCCGGCTATGTGGGAAATTTTTCCACCACCGTGATGTCTGAAGGAAGAATCAGGCACATTAAACACGGGGTTGCGGTGCTGGCTTCGGGCGCCGACGAATATAAACCCAAGGAATACCTCTATGGGAAAGACTCAAGGGTCTTGACCCAGTTGGAGTTGGAGCAGCAGGTCGTCAACAAAGAGAAAAGTCTCATTGGCTGCCAAAGTCTGGTAATGATCCAGTGTGTAGGCTGCAGAAATGACGAAAGAAACTACTGCGCTCGAGTATGTTGTACCCATGCCGTAAAGAACGCATTAAAACTCAAAGAGCTAAATCCCCAGATGGATATTTATATCATATTTCGGGACATGAGAACTTATGGGTCTAACGAGGATTATTACAGGGAAGCTTCAAACAAGGGCATAAAGTTCATCCGTTATGAGCCGCAGAGTAAACCTGAGGTGGAAGCCGGCGAGTCGGACGAGGGCCAACCCGTTCTAAGGGTGGCCGTGACCGATTTTGTTTTAGGCAAGAAGCTGGCAATCGATGCCGATTATGTTGCTCTGTCCGCAGCGGTCATTCCCGCCGAGGATACTCCAAAATTATCGCAGTTATTTAAGGTAGCTCTCAGCCCGGAAGGCTTCTTTCAGGAAGCGCATGTCAAATTAAGACCGGTTGACTTTGCCGCTGAAGGCGTTTTTCTGTGTGGGACAGCCCACTATCCCAAGCATATATCTGAAACGATTAATCAGGCATATGGTGCCGCAGGGCGTGCCGCAGTTCTTCTGTCACAGGACTCTGTTAGCGCCTCCGGCTCTGTTTGCGAGGTAAAAACGGAGTTCTGTGTGTCGTGTGGGGCATGTATCACAGGGTGTACCTATGGGGCCATTGAGTTTCACGATACACCACAAGGTAAGAAGGCCAGGGTTATTCCTGTGCTGTGTAAAGGGGATGGTCTCTGTAACGCGAAGTGTCCAACAGGGGCTATTTCCCTCAAGCACTACACCGATGAAGAGATCTTTCGCCAAATCGACGCAGAGGTTCCGGATTTGTAAAAGTCCACCAATAAACAAAACAGTGATTACTGATTCAGGAGTGATAAAAGAATGGTTGCAAATATCGAGTTCAAGCCAAGGATTGTGGGGTTTTTATGTAATTGGTGCTGCTATGGAGGCGCAGATCTTTGTGGAGTGTCTCGGTTTCAATACCCCACTTATTTAAGGGTGATAAGGGTGATGTGCTCCGGGCGGGTCGACATGTCCTTTATACTTCGTGCATTTTCAAATGGAACAGACGGGGTTTTCGTAGGCGGTTGCCATCTTAACGACTGCCATTATAATACCGAAGGAAATTACGACGCCTTGAGCATAATGCATCTATGTAAGAAGTTGTTGCAACGTATAGGGTTAAATCCAGACAGATTGCGGCTTGAATGGGTATCTGCCGGTGAAGGAATCCGTTTTGCCGAAGTCATGAATGACTTTGGCAAAAAGATTAAGTCCTTAGGGCCTCTTGGCAAAAGCGAAGGCATAGACGAAAAGGAATTGAGATTTCGAATTGAAGCCTCCGCGAGGCTTGTTCCCTACATCAAGCTTCTGGAGAGAGAAAGACTGAGAGTGCGCTTCAGTACCGAAGAAGAGTATGAGCAGTTCTTCGCCAGTGACGAGGTCAACCGGCTATTTGAGGAAACCGTCGTAGATAAATTGGAAATTGCCCAGATTGTGTCGCTTCTGAGGGAAGGACCACTTTCTACGGCGGAAATTGCAAAGACTTTGGGGCTCACCCCGTCTAAAGTGTCAAGACACCTTAACGCCACTTCGAAGCAAAGATTAGTTAAATACGATGAAAGCCGGAAGCGTTTTGCTCTTGCTTAAAGTCAAGAAACTGGCGGTGAATATGAAGATCCACGTAAGATGAAAAGAGAGGGGAGGAACAAAGACACAATTGAAAAGATGACTGATAAACCTAACTGCCAGCCCAATTATTTGATTCAGGGGTTTATGGACATAGAGGCGGCACATAGACGGCTTCCCAGAGAGTCATTGGAAAAGATCGCCGAAAGACCGGGGGCGTTCGGCCCACTCTCGCTGATTTCAGCCATACATCTGTTTCCATTTGCCCCGTTGGTGAGTTCCATCCGGGTTATGTCGGTCAAGACATAACATATTAAAATAATTCATGTTTTATTATTGACAAGCAGTTTCCCTCCTGTTACAAACATCTATATAACCGAATTAAGTTATCGAAACAGTCGATGCCAGATTTGATCCGTTACGGCCAACGATGATTTTTCGATGATTATAAGGCGCCGCCGCCCTGTAAGACGCCAACAGACAGTAACATCAAAAAACCAAGGAATTGATTTGGGGGATTTGGAGAATAGTTGAGCCACTCAAATCATATTGGATATCTGGTCAGACCGCTTTGAGCTTCGTCACATTGGTAAATTCAGAGTTTGCTGAATTTAAAGAGGTTTAGAAAGAGAGGCAAGTCATGAGTGTAACACGGCGAGAATTTATCGTGATATCTGGCGCAATCAGCGCAGGACTGGCGCTTTCCTCATTGGGCATCGATTTAGGCCCAGTGCGGGCTTACGCTGACGAT
>JAZDKD010000751.1:0-10764 GCA_043803345.1 Pseudomonadota bacterium | reverse complement strand
AGCAATTGGAGCCAATCTTCCTATAACGGAACCAAAGAGCAACATGATTGTGGACATTGGCGGAGGAACCACAGAAGTAGCCATCATATCAATGTCTGATATAGTATACGCCAAATCGTTGAGGATAGCGGGTGATAAAATAGACACAGACATACTCAAGTATGTGAAACATAAATATAGCTTGCTTATAGGCGAACGGACAAGTGAGATGGTTAAAATGCTCATAGGAAGCGCGTGTCAAACGAATGAAGAAATGGTCATAGAAGTCAAAGGCAGAGACCTTATCGGTGGGGTTCCTAAGATAATTTCATTGAGGTCGGGGGAGGTCACGGAAGCCATATCAGGTCCGGTAAGGGCAATTCTGGAGACCGTGAAGACTGCCCTTGAGCAAACCCCGCCTGAACTTGCCTCTGACATAGTTGACCGCGGGATTGTTCTTACCGGGGGAGGTTCTTTATTAAAGAATCTTGACGAAGTTATTCGACGTGAAACAGGTCTGCCGGTTGTCATCGCTGACGATCCATTGTCAACGGTGGTTATTGGTTCGGGAATAGTCTTCGAAAACTGGGACATGTATAAAGACGTGCTTATCAAAGCATAGAACAAGCCAAGGACACTATTTACGAGGTTTACATTATCGCCAAACAGATCAGCGCTAAGAGTTCCGCAATAGTCAATTGTAATCCTAAAGTTTTTATTTCCATTCACTTTCCAACACGGATGTAAACGATCTCTCTTTGCCGCGTTCTTTTCGAGTAATGTTTCGACCAATAAGAGATGTAACTGCCGCCATTGCGATATTAAGTCTGGGGATTATATTGCTTTTTTCATCCTTTGAAAAATCTCAAGGATGGACACTTATTGGTCTTGTATATTCAGCTTTCAGACCGATTGAGCAAACGGTGACCTTTGTTCGACAGAAGACGGGAGAAATAATCAAATCTTAGATCTTGATTGTTGGGGTTGGCCAAGAGAATAGGCTTCTGACAGAGGAAATTCGACGTTTGAGAACAGAAATATTGACTCTTAAGGAAAAAGACCTTGAAAACAAAAGGTTGAAGAAAATACTGGCTCTCAAAAGAAAAGTGGACCACCCGACTTTGGTGGCCCAGATTATCGGGGAAGATGCGTCAGGGTTGTTCAGAACGGTCTTAATAAACAAAGGTACCAGCGACGGTGTTCTTCCGGATATGGCTGTGACTGTTCCAGAGGGGATTGTGGGAAAAATCATCAGATCATCCAGCACAATGGCTCAAGTTATTATGATTACAGATCCAAGCATGTCTGTGGATTGTAGGGTTGAACGGACCAGGGAGAGGGGATTACTGACAGGATCCTATTCGTATTCGTGTGTTCTACAATATTTAAATAAAGAAGTGAAACTTGAACAGGGGGATTTAGTTGTCACATCTGGTCTTGATGGTATTTTCCCAAGAGGGATGGTGGCAGGAACCGTAGACTCCGTGCGTTCATCTGAACAAGGTCTTTTCCTTGAGGCCATAGTTACTCCGGGCGCAAAAATTTCTGAAATAGAAGAGGTGATCGTTATTTTGGGAACTCAGGGAGGATTCTCGATGGAAATAGGCCAGGAAGCAAACCGTTGAGATCTATACTATTCTTTCTTTTAGCGGGTTCGGGGTGCCTGGTGATACAATGCGGCATTCTGCACCGCATTTTTCCGATGGAACTAAAACCTGATTTAACGTTATTGGTTGTTGTTTGGGTTGGATTGAAGGGCGACTATCTTTCAGGTCTGTTCGCAGCTTTTTTGATAGGATTGACGCAAGACCTGCTCTCGGGATCGCCGTTAGGTCTTTTTTCAGTAATGTATGTCTTGACCATCATTTTTGCTGGTTATCTCAGTGATAATTTCCATGTTGAAAGTTTAGGCGCAAGTTTTGCGATAGCTTTCCTGATTTCTCTGGGGTCTTTCAGTTTGGTGTTTATAAGCAGGTGGCTGCTGGGGCAGGTGACATTAGAACTGGAGATAGTAAAGATTATATTGGTAAAAACTATTTTGACGTCTCTGAGTCTCATAATAGTGAAGCCGGTTCTAGACAACGCATGGAAAGGCTACTCGAGGATTGTCGGAGCTATCTAGTGTTACAATTGCGCAGTGATCGCATACCTGAGGAATATTACAAATCGCGGGTAATAGTCGGTTACTCAATTGCATGTCTTTTTATTCTCGTTCTAGTAATAAGACTCTGGAATCTACAGATGATTAAGGGAGACTCCTATGATGAGCTGGCCATAGAGAACAGAATTAGACTGCTGCGTCTACCCCCTCCCAGAGGAGAGATATTAGATAGAAACGGCGCTCCGCTGGCTGAGAATACTCCTAGTTTCACGTTATCAGTAATTCCTGGCGCAATAAGGGATGTGCCGTCACTAGTCAAATATTATTCTGAGCCTTTGGGGTATCCGCCTGAAAAGATGAGAAGCATGATTGAAAAAAGCTTTTCATCACCTAAATTCATACCCTATGCCATAAAGAAAAATCTAACCATGGAAGAAGTTTCTAATTTGAAAAGTCTTTCTCCGCAAGTCAAAGGTGTGTCCCTGACCGTCAGGCCACTCAGGCGATACCCTTGCGGCGAAATGCTTTGTCACGTTATAGGGTCAACCGGAGAGATATCAATCTCCGAACTGGAGAAATTAGGTAGAGTAGGGTACAGGCCGGGTGATTTGGTGGGGAAGACGGGGATAGAAAGGGAATATGAGACTTATTTGAGAGGAGAGGAGGGTTGGGAGCAGATCGAAATTGACGCTAAAGGTAGACGTCTTGGAAGTCTAACAAGAACCTCAGCCAAACCGGGTTCAAACATAATACTGGCGGTAGACGCGTCATTTCAAAAATTTGTTGAGGACTTGTTCACTGAACGGGCTGGTTCAGTGGTTGTAGTGGATCCAGAGACCGGGAAAATACTAGCCATGGTGAGTAAACCAGGATTTGATCCGAATATTTTTTCAACTTCTATCTCCGAAAATGATTGGAAAACACTCAATTCTGATCCTCTGCGACCTTTAGAAAACCGTTCAACACGAGGACTCTATCCTCCAGGAAGCACGTTCAAGCTTGTGACAGCTTTTGCAGCTCTTTCAGAGGGTCTTGTAAAACCTGACACGCAGTTCACCTGTCGGGGGGAGCTGGAGCTGGGGGGGCAGGTGTACAGATGCTGGAATCAACGTGGACATGGAAAAGTTGATCTGCACAGAGCTCTGGTGGAATCCTGCGACGTATATTTCTATGAACTCGGTTTAAGGTTGGGCGCTGACACTATGGCCCATTATGCTTCGTTGTTTGGGTTAGGCAGACCTACAGGTATTGAGCTTTCCCAAGAGTTGCCCGGTTTGATTCCCACGAATTTCTGGAAAGAGAGAAATTATGGGACCTTCATAAAAGATGGAGAAAACGTTACCATAGGGATAGGTCAGGGGTATACTTTGACGACTCCAATTCAACTTGCGATGATGACCGCCGCGTTCGCTAATGGCGGAAATGTGATGAGACCTTTTATCGTTCAACAAATCAGATCTCCCGACGGATCTGTAATTTTTGAACAGAGTCCTTCGATTCGGATGCGCATAAATCAGGATTCGCCTGGTTTTGCCCTAATTAGAAAAGCCATGCGTGATGTCGTCGAGAGTAGAACCGGCACTGGCCGAAGAAGTAGAGTGCCAGGCTTAAGTATAAGCGCGAAAACAGGAACATCCCAGGTTATCAGCACTCGAGATAAAAACAAGCCCGAAGATGATGT
Organism: Pseudomonadota bacterium; assembly: GCA_043803345.1. GTDB lineage: Bacteria > Desulfobacterota > Desulfomonilia > Desulfomonilales > Desulfomonilaceae > CAJBEZ01. The sequence continues at coordinate 7,003 of JAZDKD010000751.1, read as the reverse complement.
TCCTTATCATGAGAGAACTCACGCAATGTTTGTGGCCTTTGTTGATGATCAACCTCGGAAGATCGCAGTTGTTGTTGTCGTGGAGCATGGGGGAGGGGGAGGCAAAATGGCGGCGCCTCTGGCGCGCAAAATTATTTGCAGGTACTACGGACTCCCTGACCCGGGAGAGGCAAAGGACTGACCGATGAAATGCGGATGCTCAACACAAAAAGTTGGGAGATCAATTGTAAGTGGGAACGTCATATATAGGAAGAGGACCGAAGGTCTCTTTTTCTCAATTTGAATGGTTTTTGTCTGTGAATGCTGTTGTCTTGTCTCTGGCTGGAATAGCTCTTATTTACAGTGCGACCATTCCAATGGGGCCATCGGGAAAATCGTTCGTAATAAAGCAAACAGCGTGGTTAAGTATGGGGCTGATTCTTTTAGCGCTGTTTTCTTTCGTTGATTATCGCTTGTTAGAGCGCTGGGGAATCTGGATCTACGTTTTTATCCTGGTGGCTTTGATTTCAGTTTCTGTTTTTGGAAGAGTCACGTCGGGGTCCAGGCGATGGATCGACTTGGGTCTGATGCGCTTCCAGCCATCAGAATTTGCAAAACTGGCCGTGGTCATAGTACTGGCAAGGAGCCTTAGTTCAAGCAAACGCGGCCCCATAGATAGTTGGATGGAGTTAGTAAAGAATTCCGCATACGTTCTGATTCCAGGATTTCTGGTAGCTTCGCAGCCAGATTTGGGAACCGCCGTAGTGTTGTCTCTTGTGGCACTTTCTATGATTGTGTTCGTGGGATTGAGCAAGAAGCTTTGGAAAGTGATACTTGGATTAGCTTTTGCTAGTTTTCCGATATTATATTTTGGCGCAAAATATTTTCTATTGGACTATCAAAAAAAGAGACTGCTAACATTTCTCAATCCTGATCACGATCCCTTAGGCGCCGGATATCAAATTATTCAATCTCAAATAGCGGTAGGTTCTGGAGGATTGTTTGGGAAGGGATTCCTCCAGGGCACGCAGAACCAATTGATGTTTTTGCCCGTCAAGCACACTGATTTTGTATTTGCCGTCTTATCTGAAGAATGGGGATTCGTCGGTTCATTTATAGTGCTCATGCTGTTTCTAATCTTCATACTTCGCGGACTTGGTATATCCAGCAGATCAAGAGATGATTTCGGAACATTGTTATCTGTAGGATTCGTTTCAATAATATTCTGGCATGTAACTATAAATGTAGGCATGGTCATAGGGCTTCTTCCTGTAGTTGGAGTTCCCTTGAGTTTTTTGAGTTATGGAGGTTCCTCTCTTCTGTCCTCTTTCATATGCACTGCAGCGCTGGTTTCTGTTAGCACGCGGAGGTTTTCTTACTTAGCTTGAAATGCGTTTGATTTTGCATGGATCAAACATTGATAAAATAACAATTGGCTAATTATCCAAAAGTTATCATAAGGAGTGAAACAATTTTCAATTATTTGTTGAAGTTGATTTGTGGCTGTGTTAAGGAAGGATTGACCGGGCCCTTCTACTAGGGACAATATTGCCGGGATCACAGGGAGGCCGCATGCTCCGATTCAGGAAAACAAAGAATGACGCAGTAACTGGATTTTTAGGTTCGCAAACCGAGTTTGCGGGTAAGCTTTCTTTCTCTGGGATAGTTCATTTGGATGGGCATTTCGAGGGAGAAATAATTAGTCGAGGGACTCTCGTGGTTGGAGCGGATTCGATTGTTCACGCTGAGATCCACTCAAATATCCTGAAGGTGTCCGGCGAAGTTCACGGAGACATCACCGCTACCGAGAAAATAGAATTGTTTCCGTATGCCAAAGTTTTTGGTCATCTTAAGACCCCCAGTCTAGTGATTGAAGAAGGCGTGATTTTTGAGGGAACTTGCTCGATGGCGTCTTTTCAACCGGAGATGCCGGCGTTAACCGAAGTCAGCGATGAAAAGAAACTAGAACATGAATCTGTAGAAATGATATCGGCTCAGGCGTGGCCACCAACTCTTGAATCCTCAGACAACATTTCCAATGAGGAATTAGGTGAGGAATCCGTAGCTGATCAAAAACCCTAATTCTCTCCTTAGGACGAATCCTCAAGTAGAAAAATTTCTTGACACCCCTTAGATGGGGTGTTAGAAAATAAAGCATTTAAAGTCTAGGCCCAAAAAAATATCCTTGCCAAAAAATCAGTTTTAAGGCTCCCTTCGGCGTGACATGGGGATGAGTTATGCTTGTTGGGGGCAAAACTTCTCGAATCAGGAGATCAAAGCAGTGATAAATGTAAATTTCACTCTGTTTATTCAGCTGATCAATTTCCTGATTCTCTTACTCCTTCTCAATGCTCTTCTGTACAAGCCGATTTTGGCTAAGATCCGTGAGAGAGACGCCAAGATCAAAGGTGATCGAGACAAAGCGAATCAGTTGGAGAATGAGGTTCTGGAGCAGGAGAAAAAACACCAGGAAGCGCTGGTCGACGCTAGGCAAGTGGCTGCAAGAGAAAAAGCCGAGTTGCTTGCTGTTGCCAAGAAAAGTGAAGCCGACATCCTTGAGACAGCGCGAGTTGAAGCAGCCCGCATAGTGGACGAAATGAGAACGTCCATTCAGGCGGAGTCGGAAAAAGCGCGAATGGCTATCAAAGGTGAGATGGCCCCCCTAGCCAAATCAATTTCCGAGAAAATACTAGGGAGGGCAATCTGATGAATTGGAAGAAACTTTTCTACAATTTCCTCTGCGTAATCGGCTTGTTAGGGTTTTCATCTGTTGTCCACGCATCGGCCGCCGGTGGAGAGGAATCAATTTGGGACTCATGGTTGTTGACATGGAAAGTTGTCAACACGATAGTCCTTATCGCTCTTCTTGTTTATTTTGTAAAAAAGCCCTTGGTTGATTTCTTTTCCGAGAGAAAGGATCAAATCCTAAAAGATCTTGCAGATGCTCTGGAACAACGTGAAGAAGCTCTGAGGCTGTTGGCTGATTACAAAGAAAAAATTGCCGGCATGGAAAAAGAGCTTGAGCGGATGAGGGTGGAATTAAGAAAATCAGCCGAGGGAGATAGCGAGAAGATCATGGCGAACGCTGAAAGAATGTCCAGCTCCATGATTGAATCGGCCAAAATAACTGCTGAGCAGGAAGTGCGTAAGGCTAGAGAAACGCTCAAAAACGAAGCCGTTGAGCTTGCGGTTCAAATGGCTGAAACAATGATTCGCGAAAAGATCTCTGAACAGGATCGGAAGCGTATCGTCGAGGATTACCTCGTTAAAGTCGGGGGTATGAAGTGATAGATACCACTCTAGCGAAGCGTTATGCCAAAGCCCTTCTGGAGATCGGTCAGGCAAACGACGCACTGGACAAGTACGGGAGTGATTTGGAGGCCTTAACCAAAATTATTTCTGAATCCAAGGATTTCAAGGAAGTCCTGGTTAGTCCCGTTTTTACCAAGGAAGACAAGAAGAAAATCGCGGGGGAAATTCTGGACAAGTTAGGTGCGGATGTAATGGTCAAGAATTTTGTCAACGTTCTTCTAGATCGGGAACGAATAGACCAATTACCTGGGATCGAAACAGCTTTTCGATCGAGCGTTGACGAAATACGTGGAATTACTAGAGGCCAGGTGATTAGCGCCGAGTCCTTGGGGGAATCGGACCTGACCCTAGTGACGGAAGCCCTTTCTAAAATAAGTGGCAAGAAGGTCCTGGTGACCACCGAAGTAAACCCCTTTCTTATAGGGGGTCTTGTCGCCAGGGTTGGGGATATGGTTTTTGATGGCACAATTAGAACTCAGTTGAACCAGCTTAAGGAAAGCCTGAAGGGATAGGGACAATGCAAATCAGAGCCGAAGAAATCAGTCAAATTATCAAACAGCAGATCCAGGATTACGACAAGAAAGTCGAAGTCAGTGAGACCGGAACGGTGATTAGTGTCGGAGACGGAATCGCCCGTTTACATGGACTAGAGAATGCAATGGCCGGCGAGCTTCTCGAATTCCCCCATGGAATAATGGGAATGGTCCTGAACCTCGAAGCCGATAACGTTGGCGCAGCCATTCTCGGTGAAGATGTTCACATAAAAGAGGGCGATACGGTCAAGAGAACAAACCGAATCGTGCAGGTTCCGGTGGGGCAGCAAATGCTTGGAAGAGTTGTCGATTCCCTAGGTCAACCAATTGATGGGAAAGGGCCTGTCGACACAAGTGAATTCCGAATGATCGAAATAGTCGCTCCTGGTATCATCAAGAGGGAACCTGTTAAAGAGCCCCTTCAAACCGGAATCAAGGCCATCGATGCGATGATTCCAATTGGTCGCGGTCAACGTGAACTTATTATCGGTGACCGCCAAACAGGGAAGACAGCGATTGCGATTGACACTATAATCAATCAAAAAAACAGCAACGTGAAATGTATTTATGTCGCCGTAGGACAAAAACGTTCGACTGTCGCTCAGGTTGTTGCGACCTTAGAGCGCTTTGGAGCAATGGATTACACTACCGTAGTTTCAGCCACCGCTTCAGATCCAGCCCCAATGCAGTATATAGCGCCGTATTCCGGCGTAACAATGGGCGAATACTATAGAGACCATGGTCAGCATTCGCTGATTATATACGATGATCTTTCCAAGCAGGCCGTAGCTTATCGGCAGTTGTCCTTGTTACTTAGAAGGCCTCCGGGACGTGAAGCCTACCCAGGTGATGTTTTCTATCTTCATTCCAGACTTCTGGAGAGAGCCGCCAAGCTCAACCAAATTGATGGAGGCGGCAGCCTCACCGCTCTACCAATTATCGAGACTCAGGCCGGTGACGTGTCAGCCTATATTCCTACTAATGTTATATCGATTACTGATGGTCAGATCTTCTTATCGACCGACCTTTTCTATTCCGGTGTTAGACCCGCCATTAACGTGGGTTTGAGCGTGTCTCGAGTTGGTGGTAACGCTCAGATTAAGGCCATGAAGCAAGTTGCGGGCACGTTGCGTCTCGATCTGGCCCAGTTTAGAGAGCTTGAAGCCTTTGCTCAATTTGGTTCGGATTTGGACAAGGTCACTCAGGCTCAGTTGGCTAGAGGAACAAGATTAGTCGAAATGCTAAAGCAGCCCCAGTATGAACCGATGGCGGCTGAGAAGCAGATAGCGGTTATCTTTGCGGCCACCAATGGGTTTGTGGATGAATACGACACGAGGGTGTTGACCGAATATGAAAAACAGTACCTGAGCTACCTTGAAAGCAATCATCCGGATATTTTGTCAGAAATCAGAGAAAAGAAGATCATATCCGCCGAACTCGATTCAAAAATGAAAAAGGTCTTGGATGAGTTTAAAGCGGTGTTTAATCCTCCCTCTGTTTCTATAGTATAGCTTGAAGAAAAAGCATAACTTGTTTTGACATCCGGATTTAGTCCGCAGGGAATGAGGTAGAAATGGCAAGTCTACGAGATATTCGTAAACGCATAGCCAGCGTCAAGAACACTCAGAAGATCACAAAAGCCATGAAAATGGTGGCGGCGGCCAAGCTGCGTAGGGCTGAAGATGCGATAAAATCGGGAAGGCCCTTCTCTGAGAAAATGCGCGAGGTGATGATGTCCTTGGCAGCTCGGACGCAAGCTCATCCAATGCTTGAGTCTCGTCCGCCTCAGAAGGCTCTTCTGATACTAGTGACCGCTGACCGCGGGTTGTGCGGAGCGTTTAATACCAATTTACAGCGTCGTGCCGAGGCTTTTATCAGAGAAATGAAGGCCAAGAGCATTCAAGTTGATTTGTTAACAGTAGGGCGTAAAGGAAATGACTACTTCCGAAGGCGTCAGGTAACAATAGTTGAAAAATTCAACAATGTAATGAATAGTGTCAGCTATGATTTGGCCGGACGAATTGTTTCTATTGTCAATGAGAAGTTTCTTTCCGGTGAATATCAAGAAGTATATGTGCTATACAATAGTTTTAAGTCTGCGGTTACCCAGATAATAACGCATCGTAAGCTTTTGCCCATCGCTCCTGACGAAGAAGGTTGGAAGCCTCGACGAGGTTATTTGTATGAACCATCGGAAGAGGAGTTGCTTCAGGAACTTCTGTCCAGATATGTTCAAGTGCAAGTCTTCACGGGACTTCTAGATTCAGTTGCCAGTGAGCACGGAGCAAGGATGTCTGCGATGGAGGCTGCAACTACAAACGCAGGTGAAATGATTAACAAGCTGACGTTGAAGCTAAACCGAAAACGTCAGGAATCTATTACAACGGAGTTAATGGAGATCGTCGGCGGAGCCGAAGCGCTTAAAGGTTAGCCGAAATCTCTCCAACACTAAGTTTCATTAACATCAGGAAGACGGTTTCAGGAGGAAATCCTAAAATGAGTGTAGGGAAAATCGTTCAAGTAATCGGGCCCGTAGTCGATGTCGAATTTCCGGAGAATCAGCTTCCGGCCATTTATAACGCCTTACTGATTACAAATCCCGCGATTAACAGCGAGGCGGATAACCTAGTTGTTGAGGTGGCTCAGCATCTTGGGGATAATACGGTACGAACCATTGCCATGGATTTGACGGATGGTCTTGTGCGAGGGATGCCGGTCAAAGACACGGGGGCCCCAATCCAAGTCCCGGTCGGCAAAGCGGTCCTCGGGAGGATCATAAATGTGGTCGGTCGGCCCGTCGATGAAGGCGGTCCCGTTAGCGGCGAGGCCATGAGACCTATTCACAGGCCGGCTCCTTCTTTCGATGAACAGGTTACACAGATTTCTATCCAGGAGACCGGAATCAAGGTCGTTGACCTGATTGCTCCATTCATGAGAGGTGGAAAGATCGGATTCTTCGGCGGCGCAGGCGTGGGCAAGACCGTCTTCATGATGGAGATTATCAATAACATAGCCAAGCAGTTCGGTGGAACATCAGTGTTTGCTGGAGTTGGCGAAAGATCTCGAGAAGGGAATGACCTATACCTTGAAATGGGTGGAGTCCTTCCCGGTCAAAAGAAACCCGAAGGAGAAAGAGTTCTTGATCGAGCAGCGTTGATTTATGGTCAAATGAATGAGCC
>JAZDKD010000750.1:0-2330 GCA_043803345.1 Pseudomonadota bacterium | reverse complement strand
AATCTATCAAAGCTTTCTGGGTCTGATAAAATCCAATTCAGCGGAAAGGCTGGCGAATTTCTCCGCTTCTCTCCCAGGCCTGATTGAGGACATGAAAAGAGGGAATTACTCCGCGGAATTTTTACGGCGTTATACCTTAGACACACTAGCCGGGCCCGGCCTGCAGGTGCTCTCGTGCTCGTGCGGGCTGCACATGACCGTGAATAAGGCAGCCCCTGAAGGCTTAGCATACAAGTGTCCGGCGAGCGGATTTCAGGAGTATCAACACAAGATATCCGTCGATAAGGACGCCTCGGTAATACTGAAGGAAGCCTTGGAAAAGCCGAAACCATTTATCATCGTCAAGGCTATCCAACAAGCAGCGAATGATCCGAAAGACATTGAGAAGCCTTAGGCGGAACGCGATTATCCGATAGAGCCGCGTCCATTTATAAGCTGACCACCGACAATTTGGCGACCACTGCATCCAGAGCCTCAGAGATCTCGCCGGCGCAACTGAGGTAAACTTCAAGACCTCCACCGATAGGGTCTCGAACATCGCCTGAAGATCCGGCATATTCTTTCAGAGTCCATGTTTTTTTGGTCGGAAGACTGTTCTTCATTCTGGCGGCCATGACCAGGATCAAATCAGCTTTCGCAACAAGCCCGGGTGCAAGTTTCTTAGCCTTGTGAGATGCAAGAAGGTCTTCGCCGAACAGCTTCTTAACGGCGGCTCTGGCATTATCGCTCGCTCCGGAACATGTGGGACCGTCGTAAGCCGCGGAATCGACATCGAAGAGATCAGAAAGTCCGGCGGCTTTCAGCTTCTGCTCCAGTATCACTTTTGCCATCGGAGAACGGCAAGTGTTCCCACCGCATACGAGCAATATCATCTTTTTATGGCTTGGCATGTTTAAAGCTGACTCCCGTAAGAGTGTATGCTTGGTTCATGAGGTCCGACTTCTCTTCGGCACGCTTAACTTCAGTGTCGATGGAATACTTGGATATAGCTTTGAAGAACAGCTGTTGCCCGCTTAGACTCAAGACAACATCCTCTACCAGCTGACGCAGCGTCCGGTCAAGGGCATCGGCGACCCGGATGATAGCGGCCATCTTCCCAGTATAGACTGGGTTAAGTATCTCTACGTTTCCACGCTTTCCGAATCGAGAATCCCGATGCCACAATATGCAATGTAAACAGCATGTCCAGCAACAAGAATCAAATTCTCTAAATTTGACCACTTAGGACTTCCCACGATGTCTGCCTCCTCACGTTTCAGTCAGCGTTACATTTGACTTTAGCCCACATTCTAAGACAGTCAAGAGCATTGACGCAAATCCAACAGGTCAGTTCTCCGCTAATCATATGAAAACTCACACTGTTGACGGATTAAACTTTCCGCTAGAACGTGACCCAACAAAAGCCTCGTTTGTAATATTTGTTAACCATGTTTATCCTCCCCCTCTTAGCCTTAGGTTCTTAATGAAAAGAAAAAGCCCTCTCTACCGTCAATAGTAGAGGGCTTGAATGCTTCCCAGCTGGGGCGAGCTTGCGACTATTGCCGTTCTACGCAGGCTCGTGATTTTTGACTGAATGTCGGTTCGTCAAGCAAAATAATGCCAGTGTGCAGCCAGAGACGGGCTTAGACCTTATAATTCTGGTAATTTTCCTGATGATTTAAAGTTCCAGGTAGGCTTTTAGTTTTTGACTTCGGCTTTGGTGGCGTAGCCTACGAATCGCCTTGGCTTCGATTTGCCGGATGCGCTCCCTGGTTACATTAAACACATTACCTACTTCCTCCAAGGTCCGGCTCCGTCCATCCTCAAGACCGAATCTCAGTTGAATTATTCGATGCTCACGAGGACTGAGAGTGGAAAGCACGTCTTCAATCTGATCCTTGAGCAGTTGATTGTATGCGGCCTCGGCAGGCTGCAAAGCATTACGGTCCTCAATAAGGTCAACCAGTTGGCCGTCCCCTTCATCACCAATAGGGGACTCTAAGCATATTGGTAACTGTATCATCTTAAATATTTCTGCAACCCTCTCCGGAGGTATTCCCATTTCTCGTCCAATCTCTTTGTGGTCGGGCTGCCTCCCGTATTCCTGAGTCAGACGGCTACGTACTCTCAGCAGCTTGTTAATAACCTCAACCATGTGAACCGGGATGCGGATAGTACGACTCTGGTCAGCTAGGGATCGGGTGATACCCTGGCGAATCCACCAGAAGGCATACGTGCCGAATTTGTAGCCTTTATGGTAGTTGAATTTCTCCACAGCTTTAGTTAGGCCGATGTTCCCTTCTTGAATCAGATCGAGAAGTAACATCCCTCGTCCAACATGTTTTTTAGCT
>JAZDKD010000749.1:0-9487 GCA_043803345.1 Pseudomonadota bacterium | reverse complement strand
CCCCTGTTGCTTGCTCCGTTAATTTATAGAGAGGAGAGGACTGGCCGTTGCTGTTAGAAGCGTGGGACGGGGTGCTCAGAAATGACAGCGTGGCGGAGGGTGAAAGTTTGACTGCTTTGCTGGTCGCGGGACCTGGACATGGGACCTTGGACCTGCATGCTGACGGATCGTTCACCTACACACCGGCCTCTAACTTTAACGGGATGGATTCATTCACGTATAAGGCGCATGATGGTGCGGCTGACAGCGAAATAACGACGGTGAATCTTTGGGTGACTTCAGTGAATGATACTCCGGTGGCTCAGGCTGGATCGTTCGCCACGGCAGAGGACACGGCGATTTTAATTCCTAGGGGCGGTTACGATGTGGATGGAGACATCCTGACGTCGACATGGGTGACGACACCTTCGCACGGGACGTTAAGTCCGGGGGCATTGGGTGTGACCTACACTCCTGATCCCGACTGGCACGGGACGGATTCATTCACGTATAAAGTGAATGATGGTCAAGTGGATAGCAATATAGGGACGGTGAGCATCACGGTGAGTCGAGTGAATGATCCACCGGCGCTGGATCTGGGTGGTGTGGCTGGAAGTCTTGATCAAACTTTCGGGACTGGCGGGAAGGCGCTAATGGATATTATTTGGCACTCAGAGTCAGACCCCGAATTTGCCGTAGCGATCCAGTCTGACGGTAAGATAGTGGTGGTAGGGTCATTCTATAATGCTACAGATGAAGACTTTGCCGTGGTTCGCTACAACTCGGACGGCACTTTGGACCCGGGTTTTGGGTCTAATGGAATGGTACTAACGGATGTAAGCGGAGTTGGGAGTTTGGACTATGCGTCTTCCGTAGCGATCGACTCAGATGGCAAGATAGTGGTGGCTGGTACATCATATAATGGCACAGACAAGGACTTTGCCGTAGTCCGGTACAATTATGACGGTAGTTTGGATACGAGTTTTGGCACTGGCGGGAAGGCTCTAACGGACGTAAGCGGGGTTGGGAGTTGGGACTATGCGTATTCCGTAGCGACCCAGTCAGACGGTAAAGTAGTGGTGGCCGGGACATCCTATGATGGTTCAGATCAAGACTTTGCGGTGGTTCGGTACAATTACGACGGTAGTTTGGACGAGAGTTTTGGGACTGGCATGAAGGCACTAACGGATGTAAGTGGAGCGGGAAGTTTGGACTATGCGTATTCGGTAGCGATCCAGCCAGATGGCAAGATCGTCGTGGCAGGTACATCCTATGATGGTTCAGATCAAGACTTTGCTGTGGTTCGGTACAACCACGACGGTAGTTTGGACGCGAGTTTCGGGTATGGCGGGAAGGCTCTAACCGATGTAAGTGGGGTTGGGAATTTGGACTATGCGTATTCGGTAGCGATCGATTCAGACGGCAAGATCGTCGTGGGTGGTACATCCCACAATGGTTCAGATGATGACTTTACCGTGGTTAGATACAACAATGATGGCCATTTGGACACGAGTTTCGGCTATTATGGGAAGGCAGTAACGGATGCAAGCGGGGTTGAGAGTTGGGATTATGGGTATTCCGTTGCGATTCAGTCGGACGGTAAGATAGTGGTGGCAGGACAGGCTTTCACTTTGTTGGGTTCAGACTTTACGGTGGTTCGCTTCAACCATGACGGTAGTTTGGACACGAATTTTGGAACAGGCGGGAAGGCTCTAACGGATGTAAGTGGTGTTGGGAGTTGGGACTACGCGTATTCCGTGGCGATCCAGTCGGACGGCCAAATCGTGCTGGCAGGAAACGCTTTTACCGAATCAGGTTCAGACCTTGCCGTGGTTCGATACAACGCCGGGCCGGAGATGCATTACGTTGAGAACAGCGGGCCGCAGATTGTCGACAGTACCATCACGCTGACCGACCCTGATAGCCACAACATGGCGTACGCAACGATACAGATCACTGGCAACTATCACAGTGCTGAGGATTCCCTTGGCATAGCGCAGGCAGACTTGGTGAGTGGGGTCACAGCTAGCTGGGATGGGACAACTGGTAAACTCACGCTTACCGGCTCAGCCACCACCGCCGATTATGAGGCAATGCTGGAGCACGTCACGTACATCAACAGCGGCAATAATCCAGAGACGGACGCACGCACTGTGACATGGACGGTAAACGATGGGGCGCTGGATTCCGTGCCTAAGGTAAGCGACATCGATGTAACAGCTATCAATGACCCTCCTACCATATCATCCCCTGTCTTAGTGGAAACACCTGAAGATTCTTTGGTGTCGTTAACCGGCTCGAATGCGATAGTAATATCGGACGCTGAGAATGATCAGATAACTGTAGCATTGACGATCAATCACGGGATATTGACTGCTGGTGAAGCTTCCGGTCCGATCCTATGGCTGATGGGGACCCCAGCGCAGGTGAATACTGTTCTCGCTGGTCTGAAATACACCCCGACCGCAAACTACAATGGACCCGATTCTATAAATGTGGTGGTGTGGGAGTCTTTGACGGCGGAACATCTGACCGCCAGTTCAACTACAAATGTGACTGTGACCCCGGTGAATGACGCTCCTAGAATCCTTATAATTAACAATCCGCCTACATCTGCGACCGCAGGTACGACCGTGGATCTCCAGACGGTTTTCAGAGTGGAAGACGTTGACGGGGACAACCTGACATTTCAATTGACTGCACTTAGCAATGGACTACCTGTGGATACGCTGAACATTGACTCCGGAGGAGGCAGTGCGGAGATAACCCGAGATAGTAATAATCCCAATAGCTTAATTTCTGTAATTGGTAGCCCTGAAGCCATTAATATGGCTCTATCGACACTTAGCGAGTCACTGCCACCAAGCTTTACGGGAAACATTTATTTTTCTTCGAACGTAAGTGACGGCATAGCGCCTTTGGTGAATTCGGAAACATCGCCGGGTTTAACCGTAAATGCTGCGCAGTCAAATACGCCGAACAGCACGGTTGTAAACAACCCTGTGACCGCAGCCGTTGCGCCGACAAATCAGTCCGGAACACCTTCGCTAGTCGATGCTCCTCTGTCATCATCCGGAACTGTGACCGAAACTAATACATCTGTTCAACTTCTATCTATAGAGGTCAAAATCACTCAGTCCGCACCCGAGTCCACGACCGAGCAACCTGCGAACGTAGCCGCTGTGGCGGCTGCGGCTGAAAGAGTAATTCAGGAACAACAGGCTGCGGAACAGAAGGTCGTTGAACAACAGGTGACAGAACAAAAAGCGGTTGAACAGCAAAAGGTAGTTGAACAGTATCAGTTAGAAAAACAACAGGCCGCTGAGCAGCAAAAGGTAGTCGAGCAGGCGGAACAAACTAAATCTGAGGCGAAGGCTGAAGCCAAGGAAAAGGCTGTTGAAAAGGCCGTAGAAAAGACAGGATCTGAACATGCGGCCACATTGGTCGGTGTTCAGGTCGCTGTTGTATCTACAGGTGGACACACCATGATTATGATATACAATCCGGCCACTGTTGCTGCTGCATCGGGAGGATTGGTAGGAACGACGACACAGCTTGATCTTGGGACGGCCCAGACCATGTCAGTCGGGAGTTTTACGCAGTATCTGGCTGAGGCGGCTAAAGCGGCGGCTGCATCTTCCAAGGGATTCTCTGCGTTTGAACTTCCACCGGGAATAACGATCAGCGATGTGAAAAGGTCATGTAACGAATGCACTCAGAATCTTTCATTCAAGTAGAAGGTATAATGTCATTTCGAACACTCTGAGGAACCTTGATTACAGTGGGATCGGCCTCTGTGCCGATCATTTAGATTTCTCGTCGCTCCGCTCGCTCGAAATGACAGGCCTTCCCCCCACAGGGTGATTTCGCCGCCGGGTGTAGGGTGGACCGTGGGCGCCATTGAATCATCTCCACCGAAGGTAAGGTAAATCATGCGTGATCGACTTAAATTCATTGGTTCCGCTCTTCTGGCAATTCCTTTCTTAAAATTCTTCGGACCCGATCGGGCTATGGCGAATGAACTTGATCAGGCCAGAAAACTCAACAAAGAAGGCGAAAAGCTAGTCGAAACCGGCAAGTATCAGCAGGCCATTGAAGTCTTCAAACAAATGCTTGTCGCTTCAAAGGACAAGGATTTTGGGAAGGCGGTCGCCACGTTCTATATTGGCAGATGCCATCTCGAGATGGGCGATTACGATACGGCGCTGAAGTATCTCGACAACTCGGAACAATTGTTTGAAAAGTTGACCAAGCTGAATGAAAAAGCGGTAGTGACTCAGACAAAGGCCAGATTATATGCTGAAAAGAGCCAGTATAACAAGTCACTCGCCCTTTATCAGGATGCGGCTGACATATTTACAAAATTCAAGGATACCGGGGCGTTATTTGATCTTTTCAACTCTTCAGGCGCGATTCACGCTTACATGGGCCTTTATGACAAGTGCCTCAAGTGCCTGAGCGTGGCCGGCACGTTGCTACCTTCGAAAACAGACGCCGGGAAGCTGGCCTTGCTGAATAACAATACGGGGATGGCTCATGCCGGCCGACAGAACTACATAATGGCCAAACAGGCATTTGACAACGCCATGGGGCAGTTCAAGAAGACGGGCAATGAACGGGGCATGGCAACCGTGCTGGTCAACTACGGGAACATGCATGAATCGCTGGCTGATTATGCAAAAGCCCAAAGTGAACTTGAACAATCCCTGGAGACCGCAAGACGTATTCGGGACGCTCGGGGGGAAGCTGTAGCGTTGAACAACCTGGGCAATGTGTTTTTAAGGACAGGCAAATACGATGAGGCTTCAAGAGCCTATGAGTATTCGCTTGGGATTGCCGAGAAGAGAGGAATTACCCAGATCACGGGTGACAGCCTAAACAACCTTGGGCTGGTGAAAATTATCAAGGGACAGTTCCTTGAAGGGGAAAAGCTTTTCCAGACGGCTTACGGCATGTTCGAAGAGATTGGCTCATTGGTAGGGCGGGCATGGTCGTTGCACAACCTGTCGTACGTGCTCAGAGACATGGGCAGGCTCAAGGATGCGCTCAAATGCTCAAGGAAAGCTCTCTGGCTGGCCGAAACAACCGGTAGCCGACGAGTCCGCGCCACCGTGTTGCAGAGGCGTGGAGGATTGTACGAATACCTCGGAGTTTTTGACGGGGCCTTGACAAGTTTCGAAGAAGCCGAGCGGATTCAGAAGGATATAGGGGACAGGTTTTTCAGGAGCGCCTGCCTCGCCGACATCGGGTGGGAGTTCACGCGGAAAAATGATTTCCCTGGCGCAGTGAATGCCTTCGAGGAAGCCGCACGCATTCGGAAAGAAACTGGTAGCCCTGGCGGAAGGCTTTTGCTGCGATACGCCATGATTTTTATCGAAAAACCGTTATATGAATCCGATTCTTGCCCACCGCTTTACGAACCGGTTCGAAGTGACGCGCCTGATAGATCCAAAGAATTGGAAACCGCCGAAAAATACCTGAAACAGGCTGCCGGGATTATTCAGAAGGATAATCTCGAAGATCAATTGTTGCTGGCCTACGCTAAGGCGAAGATAAAACTTGAGACAGACGCCAAGGGGGCATTAGGAGAATTCGCCAAATTAAAAGATCAGGCGAAATCATTGGGGGCCCGGAAGTATGCGTTTCTTGCGGCCACATGCGAGGGTCTGGCCTGCGAGAGGCTAAAAAAGCCTGCAGAAGCGAAACTTGCCTATACTGAAGCTGAATCTTATATAGCGGGAATAGAGAAAGAATTGACTTCCGATGATCGCACGTCGTTCCGCCAGGGGGAGCAAATTCTTGGGATAAAGAACGACTTGGCGTCGGAGGGTTTAAAGAGACTTAATTCGGTATGATGTGATATTTTCCCGTAGGGTGGCCCGTGGCCACCAAAACCAAGCAGCGATCAAAACATCGGTCAGGGGATGGCGCTATAGGCAGGTATGACAGGAAATAAGAAAAAGAAAAAGAAAAAGATGGTGGACACGGTCCACCCTACGTAAGAGGGAGATGTTACGGCATTGGTTCGCAAATACGAAAATAGGTTACGAAGATCCATCGTAAGTTCCATGATGATGTGATATTTTCCCGTAGGGTGGCCCGTGGCCACCAAAACCAAGCATCTATTAAGATTTTTGTTCGGGGACATTCACCGCATTGGCGACTGAGGAATGGGATAAAGAAAAAAGATGGTGGACACGGTCCACCCTACGTAAGATTCGACGGCATTTTTGGGTAGATAGGCTTGAATGGCTGATTACAGACGACTATACGCCGGGCCAAAATGGTTTTTTACCGTCGTTGCAAATAAGCGACGCCCAATTTTTGTCGATGAGGTGGCTCGGAACAGCCTGCGCCAAGCAATAAATGGATGTCGGTCTCGGTATCCATTTTCTATTGATGGATGGGTTCTTCTCCCGGACCATTTTCACTGCATTTGGACAATTCAGGAACCTGTCACGGATTTTTCAACTCGATGGAGCATTATAAAGCGTCTCTTCACAATATCTTTTCGGGAGAAGACAACCCATCCGACCCCGTTTTGGCAGAGACGTTTCTGGGAACATTGGATTCGTGATGAAAAAGATTTTGAAAATCACCTTAATTACATGCATTACAATCCGGTGAAACACGGCTATGTTACTAATGCCCGAGATTGGAAATGGTCCTCGTTCCACAGCTTTGTTAATGATGGATTATGTGAGGTTGATTGGGGATCACAGATAGAAATCCCAGACAATGTTGGCTCTGAGTAGGGTGGCCCGTGGCCACCAAACCCAAGCATCGATATAAAGATCGGTCAGGGGATGAGGCAACAGGCGGGTGTTAAAAGAAATAAGAATAAGATGGTGGACACGGTCCACCCTACGTGAGCAATCAATCCAGATTGTAATCTTGTAGGGTGGCCCGTGGCCACCAAAGCCAGGCTAGAACTCTCTAGGCTTGAAGCCCGACTCATTCATGACGTCCATCAATTCATCGCCAACTGCAATGATTAGGATGCCTTCACGTGAGGCGTATTTGATAAGGCTTTCGTCTACCTGCAAGGTGGCCAGACACCCGATGACCTTGTTGTCATTATACTCAGGGAAATAATCACGGAATTCTTTGATCGTTGCCATCAATTCGGGAATGTCGGAAGGCTTCAGCGTGCTCTTGGCTTCGGTCACCATGACATACGGACCACAGTTGGCTATGGCGTCAAACTCTCTGACTCGGCCTCTATCCGCTGGATGAACTCTACGAACCCTGGGAACCATGCCGCAACCGAAAGACCTTGGAATCTGGAACAAGGACCGAAGTATGCGGCAAATACTTGGGGCCACCAGATCTTCCGTCATTCGGCCCTGCTTGTTGGCGATGGCCCCAAGCTCTTTATTGAATCTACGTTGCTCGTGTAGTGACTTGGCTTTGTAATCGCTCATCTCGTCCTTGAAATCCTTCATTTCACCCTGGAATATTTCAACGCCGTCTTTGAAATCCTTCATCTCATCCTTGAATTCACGCATCTCATCCTTGAATTCCCTCATCTCATCTTTGAATTCCTTCATTTCATCTTTGAATTCACGCATCTCGAGTGATGTCTGAGCAACAGTCGCAATGAGATCGGCCATCATTTCTTCAAGGCTTTTCACTCGTTTGTCCAATAGCGGGATATTCATGTTTATGCCTCCTTACCCCCCTTGTTCATTTTATTGAAGGATGGCTCATCTCAAAATGTAAGTCAAGAAGGGAATCATACCTTAATGAGCACAAAGACATCCCCGAAAAACCTTTGCGTTTTTGCTATAACCTGTGATATTATCATACTGGTAAGTAATTTATATTTGCGAAGATAGACTATTAATTTGTCGGCGGATCAGCTTGCATCATCGATTCTTCGATGTTGGTGGTATGGAGGGGCGTATTTGAAAACCATGGCCAAAATGTGGCCTATGGCCGTCGTGTTGACGCTGTTGGTCTGTCCAGTGGCCGGAGCCCAGATAATCTGGGACCAACCCGGCGCCATCCCGTCATTCTCATCTCAACCGACAGTGTTTGTAGGTTATCTTACCCCCAACAAGTCTACAACCTTTTCGCTGGGCAATAGCGCAAGTAACACGTTCAACATTCGCAGTCTCGAACAAACGTTGAATATCCAGGGGATATGGACGGAGTTTAGCCTGCCTGTAAAAAGCTCGGGCCCTCTGGGGTTAGTGCTCGACTTTGGCTACCTGTTTCCTATAAACAGACAATCTGAAGAAACCTACAACCTCAACGCCTCAGGATTCGCGTCAAGGACATGGGACACGAGTTCTCAACTGTGGAATTTATCAGTGGCCATCACCTATCATTTCCTTCCATCTGTGACGGGTGTTCTGGGGTTCCGCTATGAATCATTCATGACCAATTACACGGATTACTACAACGAAGTTCCAAAGACTCTGGATTTTAATCCAAATGCTCTTGCCGGGACTGATTTTAATTTTAGCGGATATATACCGTTCTTTGGCGCTGTTGTTGACGGCTCTCTGGGTTCGGCCGCATGTTTCAAGATTGGGGCGATTGGTTTTCCCGCATTGCCGGGTTCTTTTGTTTATAATGAAGTTATCGGGAGCCAAAACCCTACTTACACTAATGATTCCAATGGAATAAAGACGTCAAATGAGTTCAGTTCAGGGTATTTTCTTGAGGCTTTTGGAGAAGTGTCTAGACCAATCAACTGGTGGGCTCGTCTAGGGGCGTTCATAAAGTATAACGGCGTTTGGGGCAGGGCGACCATGGACGTAAATACAAATGTCTGGGAATTGGACAAAATGCAACACAACCAGGCTGTGGCGACATTTCAGAGGAGTAGCTGGATTTTTGGCGGCAGTGTCAGCGCCAGTTTTTAGGAGTGTCTGAGAACCTGTGACCAATAAGACATACAATATCAATAGGTTGAATGACTAATATATAAGTTGGTTGAATTAAAAAGTTGTGGACAATTTGCGGTAGCTATTGCTATTATGCCGCGATTCACAGTTGACTCGTATTTCATGATTTTAACGGTTTTCTTAATTAATTGAAGCTCGGAAAGGTGATCCCATATGGGCAGAGCAAAGTTCTTAATTATCCCGTTACTGGTCTGTCTTGCAATATATACTCTGGTTTCAGCCTCATCCGAAGGGGTTGATAAGGACTCGTTGCAGTCAACTGGGAATAGCCCTACCTACGTAGCGCCAAAGGGTCCCAAAGAGCCGAGCAATGCGCCGTCATTCGACATTGATCGGATTGACAGGATCGAGGCAGCGGTAGTCCACCCGTTTAAGTCCGCGAATGTCGGCACGGAAGTCAAGGGCGTCATCGAGAAGATAAATTTTGAGGAAGGTGAGCCGGTTGTCCATGACGCTGTAGTGCTCGAAATATTGCCGGACCGTTACAAACTTTTAGCGAAGAAGGCTGAACAGCGTGTAAAAGGGCTCGAACTCTCTCTCAAGAACTCGGAAGAAGATCTAAAAACAAAGGAAGAGCTTTTTTCTCTCAATGC
>JAZDKD010000748.1:0-2083 GCA_043803345.1 Pseudomonadota bacterium | reverse complement strand
GGTTCTTTGGAAAAGAATAGGTTCTGATGATGAAGAAAAAGGATTTGGGTCTTATCCTGGGAGCTATAGTAGCATTACTCGTCATTCCTCGAGGACTACCGAATTACTTCATAACACTGTTGACCCTCTCGTTAATCTTTTCGATCGTAGCCCTTAGCTTGGATGTGCTTATCGGTTACACAGGTCTGGGTGCCATCGGACATGCTGCTTATTTCGCCATTGGAGCGTATACAGCCGGCATATTGATTACCCGATATCAGGCTTCTTTTTGGACAACCCTTTGGGCAAGCATTGCAATGGCCGGAGTGTTATCAGCCCTCTTCGGAATTTTGGTGTTGAGGACGAAAGGGGTCTTTTTCTTTATCATCTCTCTGGCTGTGGCCATGGTCATTTGGGGGATTGCTTACCGATGGGGAGGTCTGACCGGAGGAGATGCCGGAATAACAGGGATTGCTCGACCAGAACTGGGTTTCCACTGGGATCTGGTTGTGCCCATCAACTTCTACTACCTCATTTTGTTGTTTTGGGGAATCTCTTTGACTCTGCTGGCATTAGTCATCAAGTCACCTTTTGGAAAGACAATGGTCGGGATTAGAGATGCTCCTGGCCGAATGCAAGTCTTGGGGTATAATGTATGGCTCCACCAATATATCGCCCTAATTATCTGTGGCGCCTTCGCTGGTCTCGCCGGGAACCTCTATATCTATTACAACAGTTTTATCGGCCCGACATCGACAGATGTTGCAAGCTGTATGGAGTTTCTCCTAATGGTCATCATAGGGGGACCGGGAACACTCGTGGGGGCTTGCCTGGGCGCATTCATCATCGTATTCCTGAAAGAAATTGTGAGTATGTATACAGCCAGATGGCTGATTTTTTTGGGGAGCGCTTACATCATTACAGCAATCTTTGCGCCAAAAGGCATCGTCGGACTCTGGCGAGGTTATTTTGAGAAAAATACCGTTTCTACGGAAAAAGAGTGAAACTTCGTGCCTACCGGGCGGGCTTCCGGGCCAATTTGACGACAGTCATACATGATGGTTTCGTAAAAACTCCTAACTTGTCACCCTGAACTTGTTTCAGGGTCTCATAAGTCATTGATTTTGTTAGATGCTGAACCGAGTTCAGCATGACATTTCCTGCTTTTTTTGACTTTTTACGAGACCATCATACATGCCTATTGTCGACTTTCTTCCGCCTGGGGCAAGATGGTGCATTCGGCCGATTTGCTCGTGAAGCTGAGGTTCCTCTGAAGAAGGATAGGTCCTAATGATTGTAGTTGAATGTCATCGCTTAACAAAGAGATTTGGAGGTATCGAGGCGATCAAGGAAGTGAACCTTAGAGTCGAAGAAGGGGAGCGAAGGGCGATCATCGGACCGAATGGCGCAGGGAAGACGACTTTGTTCAGGTTGATAAGCGGGGAATTTCCCCCCACCTCTGGTAAAGTTCAGCTCTTTGGTAGGGATATCACAGGATTGACTGCATTTCAGCGGGCCTATCTTGGCCTCGGCAGGACTTTTCAAATCACGAATATCTGTCTAACGCAGACCGTGTTGGATAATCTGCTTATTGCTGAAATGGGTTTGCGTCGACTGAAATTTTCAATGTTCAAACCGTTGAACCTCTACCGTCAACTCTATGATCGGGCAGAGGAGATGATTGAGAAAATGGAATTGGCTGAAAGGGCCAGCACGGTTGTAAAGTATCTATCGCACGGTGAACAGAGACAAGTGGAAATAGCGATGGCATTGATCAGTAATCCCAAAGTTCTCCTCCTTGATGAACCGACGGCCGGCCTGTCTCAAGTCGAAACAAAAAAAATTACGAACATCATCAAATGCCTCGATCCAAAAATAACAATCTTGATCATTGAACATGATATGGATGTGGCCTTTGAACTTGCAGATTCGATTACGGTACTTAATTCTGGTCAAATCTACGCAGAAGGAATTCCGAGAGATATAAGAGATAACATAGGCGTCCAAGAGATTTACTTGGGAAGTGACTAAGTGAGAACATGCTGAGAATTGAAGATATCCATACTTATTATGGGAGCAGTTATATCCTTCAGGGAATCAACAT
>JAZDKD010000747.1:0-10203 GCA_043803345.1 Pseudomonadota bacterium | reverse complement strand
AGTTCTTTGGCCCCTATGTCATGGGCCAGCCGAAGGATAGTTCAATCCCTCAAAAATTGATAGAACACATGCTCGGCTCTGTTGCCAGGACTTCGGCCGTGGGGCTCATGACCCAATGCGCAAGCCCCGATTTGAGGACCGAATATTTCGAGCCCATGGGAAATCTCAGTTTCATGGGACCGGGACAAATCAGTTGTGCTAGAACCTGTTACTATCGTCACCTTCAGGAAGACCCGGGCACATCAGTTTGGGCGCATCAATTGGTCTGGGATTTCATCGAGAATGAATATGAACAGCACTTTTTTGCGCGCGAAATAAACGTAATAACTGATGAGGGAGAACATAGCTTCGAAAAATCAGTCATAGCGGTGGAAATAGTCAGGGAAGCGGCTACGGCTATTCTGAAGCCCGTGTGGTGGGGCCAGGACGACTCAAGCCTCATTGAATCTTATGTTTCAACTCTTTTGAAGGAACAATTATTCAACATTTTTTTCCAAATGGACTTGGGCCGCGCGTGGGAGAGTCATTTTACCTCAGGACTTATGGAATGCGGTTTTGAGCCCCGTCTACTTTTCCCTTACGCAGGAACCGGAGACTTGTTGATCTTCCAGTACGCAGGGAAAGTTGAAATCTCATGAGCGCCTGGGACCCCGACCATTTATTGCCCGATTACGTAAGGAGATTCGAACCCTATACACCTAGTCGACCTGACTCGGTATTGGCGAAACTCTACGGTTGCGACAAAATACATCGCCTAAATAATAACGAAAACGCTCTGGGGCCTCCTCCGTCAGCTCAGGAAGTCATTAGAAAATTTGACCCGACACGAGCTGCGGTATATCCCAGCGGCGACAGTTATTACCTCCGTGTCAAGCTTGGGAAAAAATTTGATAAAGATCCCAATCAGTTCCTCGTCGGAAACGGGGCTAACGAAGTTATCGGGTTTGTGATTAAGGCCTTTTGTCAACCGGGTGACAACATCATTACCGCTGACAAGACTTTCGCCGTGTATGAGTGGACCGCTGTTTTTTCAGGGATTGAAGCGAGGCTTGTTCCTTTAAAACACCTTTGCTTTGACGACGAGGGAATGCTCCGCCGTATCGATAAACGAACAAAAGTTATTTTCATATGCAATCCCAATAATCCTACGGGAACTTACTGGAATGTTGAGAAACTGAGGCGATTCATCGAAAAAGTGAACCAAAGGGCGCTGATAGTGGTTGACGAAGCCTACAGCGAGTTTGTCGAACAGGACGACTATCCTGACGGCATGTCACTAATTGAGAAATATCCGAATCTCGTCATATTCAGGACTTTTTCGAAAATGTATGGATTGGCGGGATTGCGAATAGGATACCTTGCCGGGAGCGTTGATACTGTTAACGTCATTCGCAGAACCTGCATCGTGTATTCCGTGAATTCCATGGCTCAGAAAACCGCATTAGAAGCAATTGACGATGATGATCATATCATGAGAACCCTGGCCATGGTCAAAGAAGGGAAGAACTTTCTTAAGCTACAACTAAAAAAAATAGGATTAACCGTCAATCCAGAGGAAGGCAACTACGCTATGATAAGATTACCCATGGACGATGGTCTGGCATATCGGAGACTAATGCGTTCAGGCGTAATGGTCAGAACAATGACAGGATTTCGTTTCCCAAATCATATTCGAGTTACCATCGGCCTGCCCGAAGCCATGCAGGCCCTTGTAATAGGACTGAGAAATATCCTGTCATCTTAGAATGGTTAATTTAAATTGTGTGACATGAAAGACAGGTCAATCAACATAGGTTCCACGGTGTTAAGACCGGACGCTCAGTCTAAGGTAACGGGACAGGCGCTTTTCTCCACTGATTTGTATGGGGCTGGGCTTATCTGGGCCGGAGTAAAAAGAGCGGGTTATCCGCACGCAACACTCAAGAATATTGATCGTTCTGAAGCTATAAGATTACCCGGAGTGATTGCCGTCCTTACCCACAAGGATGTTCCGGGAACCAACCGGCAGGGAGTCATAAAAAAGGACCAACCTGTTTTGGTAGAAGACCGAATTCGTCATTGTGGAGATCCTGTAGCCTTGATACTTGCCGAAACAAAACATCAGATGGAAGCTGCTATCGCGGCGATAAGGATTGAGATAGAACCTTTGTCCGCGGTAACTGATCCAATGCTTGCTTTGAGCGACGACTTACCGCTAATCCATGAAGGGAGTCAAAACGGGAATCTTCTTCTTGGTGGCGCAATTACCATAGGTAAAGGGAGGGACGCAGAGGACGAGTGTGATGTACGGGTTGAAGCCACTTTTGAAACTCAGCGGCAGGAACACGCTTATCTCGAGACCGAGAACGGCGTAGCCAGGATTGACGAACAGGGACGCATCGAGATCGTGTGCTCAACTCAAACTCCGTTCAGGGATCGTGCCGAAGTCGCTGAGGCTCTCGGACTGGACCCAAAAAATATCAGGATTATCGTGCCCTATGTTGGGGGAGCTTTTGGCGGGAAAGACGGAGTGACTGTCCAGACTCTCCTGACCCTTGCCGTTATGCATGTGCGGGGTCGACCGGTCAAAATGTGGTGGAGTAGAGAAGAATCGTTTTTGGCCAGTGCAAAACGCCACCCTTCTATTTTGAATTACCGGCTTGGTGCAAAAAAAGACGGGACCCTTCATTTTCTTGATGTTGACATTACGATTGACACCGGACCGTACGATCACCTCGGAGGAGTTGTCCTGGCCCTGGCTATGGAGCATTCTGGCGGGCCTTACCGAATTCCGAACGGTGTTGTCGACGGGCGGTGTGTCTATACCAACAATCCTGTTTCCGGAGCCTTTCGGGGTTTCGGAGTTACCCAGGTAAGTTCCGGGATTGAGAGAGCTATGGATTTGCTGGCCGTTAAGATTGGTATGGACCCCCTTGAACTAAGACTTAAAAACGCCCTTCGGTCCGGAGACAGGAATTTTATTGGCAAGACGCTTACAACTTCAACAGGAATTGTGGAGTGTCTTGAAACCCTTTCCAGGCACCCTTTGTGGACACATCGTTCTTCCTGGACAAAAAGCGGGGGGGCTCTCAAGAAAAGAGGCGTAGGAATTGCGTCCATAGCCCATGCCTCAGGATATGGTCCAATTGTTCCTGATTACGCTAACGCAAAGCTCGAGTTAACTCATGAAGGAAAATTCAGGGTTTATTGCGGGGTTGTGGATATGGGACAGGGAAATTCCACGGCCAATGCGCAAATAGTCGCCTGCATGCTCAACCAGCCGGTCGAAAACATAGAACTTGTTCAGCCGGATACCGAACAAACGCTTCCCAGCGGTTCCGCATCAGCCAGTCGGTGCACATATACTTTCGGTAATGCTCTTGTTTCAGCAGTGCGAATCATGAAGGACCGGCTCCGCCAGAAAGCGGCGGATCTTATGATGAAAAAGGATCCTCAAGAGTTTTCGACTACCCCCAGAACAATAAGACACCTTCCTACAGGCTCGGAAATCCCACTCAAAGCGCTAGCCAAAATGATGGATCCAAGTGAAAAGGTTGTTACAGCTTATTTCAGAGCGCCTATCGCTGATGATTTGGTTACCGACGACTACAACCTGAGACTTCACGGAATACCACACAATCTCTTTTCATACGCCGCAAACCTGGCTTGTGTGGAGTTGGATGAGATCACCGGAAAAGTGACAGTACCGCATTATGTTACGGTCAGCGACTGTGGAAATGTGCTTAATCCTCAGCTTTATGAACAACAGATCCAGGGCGCGGCTATACAGGGTATTGGGCTGGCTCTTCTTGAAGATTTTGAAGCTATTGACGGACATATTACAACGAGGGATCTTTCAACCTATCTATTGCCAACATCCATGGACGCTCCAGATGTCGACTCGATTGCGCTCGGCATTTTCGAGACTACAGGACCTTTTGGCTCAAAGGGAATAGGCGAAATCGCCACTAATGGACCTTTACCTGCAATAGCCAACGCCATCTTTAACGCCACAGGCCACATGTTGAAAAAATCTCCCATGACGCCCGAAATCATTTTGAGGTCATTGTCCGAGATTTCAAAGGAGTGACTTACATATTGATCGTCTCATTTGAACTGAACGGTAAACATATCGAGCTGGAAACTTCTTCAGACAGACGAGCCGTTGACCTACTGAGAGAGGACCTGGGTTTAACAGGAACAAAGGAATCTTGTGGCAATGGCGACTGCGGGGCATGCTCGATACTCGTTGATGACAGGGTAAGGCTTTCATGCCTGACTTTGGCGGCTCAACTTCAGGATCGTAAGGTGGTTACAATTGAGGGTGTCTGCGGGGAAGCCGACAGGCTACATCCGGTTCAAAAAGCGTTCATTGAGTTTGGGGCTTTACAGTGCGGGTATTGCACGCCCGGCATGATAGTCGCCATAATTGATCTTCTGAATTCAAATCCCAAACCATCCAGGAATGAAGTTCGTGAGGCCATATCCGGCAATCTCTGCCGGTGCGGGGCGTACCAAAAAATCCTGGACGCCGTAGAGCAAGTAGTTAGAGAGGGGATGGAAAAAGAACCATGAGTCAGGTTCTCTTACCCAAAACGATGGAGGAGCTATGGACTTACATGGAGGGCAATCCCCAAGCCCTTTTGTATGCCGGAGGGACGGATCTCCTTGTAAAGAATCGTTCATCCGCTGTAAAACCCGATTGTCTGATCTGCATGGAACGCATGAAGGAATGGAAGGGAGTCCGAATAGAGGGATCAAAGATAATTATTGGAGCGTTGACGACACATCGAGAAATGCTCGATGATCCCATCATTCAAAAAGATCTTCCTCTGTTAGCACAAGCTCTAAAGAGTCTCGGATCGCCACCGATCAGGAATATGGGAACCTTGGGCGGGAACATTGTAACGGCGTCTCCGGCAGGCGACACATTGGCCCCTTTGTACATCCTGAAAGCTCGTCTGAATATTCGTTCGAAAAGATCAAACCGAAGCTTGCCCATAGAGTCGTTCATATTGGGGCCCGGTAAAGTTGATTTGCACACTGGGGAGATCCTATCCGAGGTCGTTCTTGGTAAAAGTCCAGGGTTCACATTCAATCACTACGAAAAAGTTGGACGACGCAACGCTCTGGCATGTTCAGTGGTGAGCATGGCCGCCCTAATGAACATTGAGAAAGATAACGCCATATCAGAAATACGTCTGGCCTGGGGAAGCGTAGGCCCCACCATAATGAGATTCGAGGATATCGAGCGTTTGCTTGAGGGCAAGCCGCTTACTGCAATGGGTATTGAAGCCGCAATCCGCAAAGTTCAACAATCAGTCAGTCCTATCGACGACATAAGGGCCTCCGCCGCTTACAGGCGTGAAGTGGCTGGCAGGCTTTTGCTTGGTCTTCTGAGCTACTCTTGCTCGACATGATGTACCCCATTTGTTGGCCTACCCTGGTCTCCAAATGTCGGCATTAAATGGGCCTGACTCTGTTCGTTCCGTTCAAGCTTCCAGTCTTGGTTCAGAGCAACCGTCAATGAACCACGAGTCCTGGCAACGGATAAAGGATGTTATGAATCGCGCAAAACCTGTTTTTCTAAGGCAAATTTGAGGAAGACATCTTAATGGAGAAGCCGAAGAGTCTTTGGACAAGGGAGTTCATCGGGATAAATGCCATTGCTTTTTTGACGTATTGCAATATAGCGATTTTTTTTCAATTTCACGATTATCTGGCCGCCCTTAAAATACCGCCCGACCAGATCGGAATACTGATAGCCCTGTTTTCAATTTCAGCGCTGGTGGTTAGACCGATCATAGGCCCCATGGTGACGGATCAAAATTCTAAGAAATGGATGTTTGCAGGCTCTTGTTTGGTCGTTGGCTCACTGGTGTTTTACAATTTTTCCACGGGTTTCTGGTCTATGGCAATTACCAGGACTCTCCATGGCGCAACCTATGTAATGCTGGGAACAGCGGCAACGAGTAAACTCGTTTCAATCATCCCCAGAGACCGAAGCGCGCAAGCTTTTGGAATGGTATCAGTAATTACCTTACTGCCATTTGCGGTTGTCCCTCCTCTGATGAATCCATTAAGCGCTCTTCTGGGCGGTTTTGACGGCGCAATAAATGTGTCCGCCGCAATGATGCTAATCAATCTGCCCCTAATTGGATTGTTTAAGAATCACGAAATTGGTTTAAATGGCGATTCACCCCCTTACACAATAAAGGATGGTTGGTTAAATGCCCTCAATCCTCAGGTGTGGCCATTGCTGGTCATAAACCTTATTGTTTGGACATCCTTCACGACAATATTTTTCTACCTTAAAGGATTCGGCGATCAGATCGGTATTTCAAATCCTGGCTTGTTTTTTACAGTTTCGACATTTACTGAGATGGCTGTCCGAGTCTTGGCAGGGCATTTATTTGATAGAGCTGACAAGAAATTACTGCTTATAGCGTCACTACTTGTTTTGACTGGCAGTTACCTTGCAATAAGTATGGTAACAGGCCCCGTTGGATTTTTCGGTCTTGCGTTGGCGCTGGGCCTGGGTTGGGGCATAATACTCCCCGTGATAAACGGTTACCTGTACGATGTTTCAGAACCCCAGTTCAGAGGTTTAAACGCCAACTTTGCGACTCAGATGTTTCAGGCGGGTTTTTCCCTTGGCCCTCTTGCTGGTGGAATGATCTTGAGCAACTATGGATACTTCAGTCTTTTCACCATAAGTGGGCTGTTTTTGCTTACGGCTGTTCCATTAACTTCTCTCACGTCAAAGAAACGATAAGATTAGGCTCACTAATTAAAGGCGCCTAATATGAATTTGGAAATGAACATGAAACCCCGAAATAGAATTGAACCAATTGAGGCGGGAAGCCGCAGATGCATTATTAATGCAAAACTTTTTAACCGATCCGTGTTTTGACGAAATAAAGCTTTGTTTTGACAGATCAAAAAGAATTCTCATACCCCAAAAACTTCCCGTGGGCCGTTGACTGGTGAAACAGATTGAATAGTTTAAAACTGCCCGCACATATAAGTTATCTAGATCAAGTTGTCGCGTTTGTGGCAAACTGCGCCAGGTCTCATGCGTTTTCCGAGGACCGGGCGGTATC
Source organism: Pseudomonadota bacterium (assembly GCA_043803345.1). Taxonomy (GTDB): domain Bacteria; phylum Desulfobacterota; class Desulfomonilia; order Desulfomonilales; family Desulfomonilaceae; genus CAJBEZ01. The sequence continues at coordinate 3,121 of JAZDKD010000747.1, read as the reverse complement.
GGTTGAATTGGTTGTGGAAGAAGTCTTCGTAAACGTCTGCATGTATGCTTACGAAGACCAGAAAGGCGACATTGAAATCACTTGTGGGGCTGGAAGTTCACCCGGATGTCTGAAAATAGAAATCCGGGATGAAGGAAGACCGTTCAATCCTCTGTCAGCTGTTCCATCCAACTATAAAGAGGTTGACATCAGGAAAAGGAGAGTCGGTGGTCTTGGAATACTTATGATCGTCCAGATGACGGATGAAATGTGTTACGATAGGATCGGAAATTCTAATCGCTTGACACTGAAGTTCTACCAATTGACAAATTGTTGAACGAATTTAGGTTGGAAAAACCCGTAAAAGGATCACCATTAACTCTGAGTCGATAAGATTGAGACAAAGATCGAGAATAAAGAAGTCATAAAGAATACAGAGAGAACTGGAAAATTCTAGGATAAATATCAAGACGACTACTGTTAGCAGTAGTTCTCAAAGCTGGTCAATCACATCAACCTTACATTGGAGTATACCTTGAAGCATTTTCGGAAATCGACATTCAGGATAATTATCACTGCTGTTGGAATAGTAGTTTTGACCCCCATTCTAACAATCCCCATGCTGGTATCAGCTTTATTGGTTAAGCCAGGTAAGTTTTCGTATTTTATCATGAAAACATGGAACAAAACTGTTGCGAAGCTAATGGGGCTTAAATTTTCTTTAAGTGGAGCGGAAAACCTTGAAAGTAATACGTCGTACATCATAACTCCCAATCATCAGGGACTTGCCGATATACTTGCAATTGTGTCCACCTTGCCTGTTCGTTTTAGATGGGTCGTTAAGAGAGAATTGTTCAAAATACCAGTTTGGGGACTTGCCTTGTGGTCTACCGGCGCAATTGCAATTGACAGATCAAACTCTGCGAAAGCAATAGAGAGGCTCAACAGAGAAAAAGATGAGAAACTAAAAGATGGATGGTCAGTTGTTATTTATCCTGAGGGAACACGCACTCCTGATGGAAATTTAAAAGATTTTAAAAAAGGAGCTTTCATGATGGCCGTTCAGACTGGAATCCCTATTTTGCCTGTCGTTTGCAACGGCGCCTTTAAAGTCTTACCAAAAAATACGTTTAATTTTCGTCCGGGGCTAATTAGATTGAACATTTGTTCCCCGATTCCAACCCAAGGATTGTCCGAGAAAGATGTTCCTGAATTAATGTCAAGAACCCGTCAGGCGATCTTGGCTAAACTGCGGCCGGATTATGACCCTTTTTTCAACGGAGAACCCTGCACGGCTGATGTCCTGTAATAAGGTGGGATTCGAAATATAATCACTGAAATTGGCAGCTTGATAATTTCATTAAAACTATCTTCATCAAGTTGAACTAGCGTTACAAAGTAAAGGACCAAGAAAAATAATAACCCCACCAAGGTGGGGCTACAATGCTAGGGGTCGCACTCAAAAAGAGTAAACGCTTGCGCATGCGTTAACTGTAAGGGGCGTTGACGAATGTCAATGCGCATTTCAGGGATATTTGTCAAAGCATAAAGTTATAGGCCATAACTTTCCGCCGGATACGCAACCAAACCTAATTATTTTACCGATTCTTTGAGGGCTTTGGCTGAGGTAAACTTGGGAACTTTTTTCTTCGGGATCTTGATTTTCTTTTTGGTCTGAGGATTCAAACCTGTCCGGGCTTTCCTGACGACTACCGAGAATTTGCCAAAGCCAGGGATGGAAATTTCCTCACCGGCGACCAACACATCGGAAATAGATGAAAAAACCAGGTCAATTGATTCTGAAGCTAGTTTCTTCGTTATATTCCCCTTCTCCGCAAGTTTGGCCACGAATTCAGCCTTTGTCATGTCCACACCTCCCTTGAAACAATAGTTATGTAACTTCAACAATATGTGTTTCGTCTATTTAAGACAAGGTCTTACGTGGTGTCAAGGGGATATTTCGTTAAGAATCTGTTTTGAAGCAGGTTTCTTTTGATCGAAACGAAGACTAGTTTATCTCGTAAAAGTTAACCTATTGGCATTACTAGATATTTGTTGGTCGGGGCGACTGGATTTGAACCAGCGACCACCTGAACCCCATTCAGGTACGCTACCAGACTGCGCTACGCCCCGACTATCCTGTATCTGGTAAATTTATCTCAAATCAGTAAAATGTGTCAATCAATATATCTTAGTACTGACCTGATGGGCAAACTCACATCTTAAGATCCAAGACTTGGCTTGCCGATGATTTGCCTCGTTGGACCCTTTTTTTAGCCTGGTTAAATTCTCCTATCTTCAATCGCGAAAACTCCTCGAGAGCGTTTCTTGCAGTAACCCTGGGCAGAGTAATGTTCTGTTCCGCTGGATAAAGTTTCAATTCTCCCGCAACCTTGGTAGCAAGTTTTATGAAATCTTTCTCGGAAATAATCTCATCACCCATGCTATCCAACGCTCCGGCGCAGGCCTTATAAACAGCAAACAGATCCAGTATCAGGCCTCTAAAAACCTCAAGCGCCTCCATTTGGATCACGTTGACAGCGTCGAACGAAGCGGACAAACTTACCCATCCCGATTCAATGAAAAACCGGAGGTCTCGTTCTATCAGTTGTTCGTCCGAGGTTAACGGATCAAAAATAAATTCATTTCTCATCAGGTTCTTAATGTAATTAAAATTCTTACTGACGATTTCCATTGAAATCTTTTTCATGTCATCACCCTGCAAGATGGACATGGCCAACAACGCAGGGCTCCACAAACAGTTGAGGAGCGCATTTTTGTAGAATTCGAGGTTAACTCTTCGCTCTTCATTTATGACATAGCTTGCATTTTTTGCAGGGTTCTCGTCCGCACTGATAAATTTTCGGGATTTGAATTTCTCCATGGCAAGTTCATAACTTGCAACCGGATCACCGGTCATTCCCGAAATTTCAATCCCTTTGAAGGATAGCGCCGCACGAATAAAATTTATAGCCTTGTATAAACTTTCCTTCTCAACTACGGAACGCCAATGGCTCACGAATCCAGCGGCGACCAGATCTATGGCCGTAATAACAGATGAACCGCTCACACCAGTCATCAGATAGAAGGCAAAATCTTCGGCTAACTGCCGCCGTTCACTAGACGTTAGATCCTTGGGAGA